>QIAK01000387.1 GCA_003225515.1 Acidobacteriota bacterium
CACCTCGTAAACTGTGCCGAAGCTGTGCTTGCCTCCGCTCCAAGTTGTTCCGAAGAGATGCCCCACAGGGTGATGGAGGACTCCGGCATATGCGGTGTCACCCCCGCCTACAATCAAGCCAGGGAATCTCGCCAGGATCCTTTCAGCCCAGGTTCCATCGTCATTCGGAACGATTCCGGACATCGTTCCGCCTCCGACTCCTTGAGGATCCCCGCCGTAGTAGCTCGTGCCCCCAGAGCGTGCTGTCCTGGCCGATAGTCAACGAACCCACGGGATAGGACGCATTCTTGCTTCCCACGAACGTCGTGAGAACCTACAAGTCCAGCCATGGATTCGCGCACACCTATCGCTCACCCAAATCATGAGGTCCGGTTACGAACGCTTTCCCCGCAAGCTGATCTCGATTGTCCGTTCCCTCGGAGAATGCTAGGCTCCGAAGAAGTGGGTTCCAGCTACGCCAATTCGTTGAAATCCGGGCCATCGCTGCCCAGCCGGCTCGGGCAGTGGCTGCAGTCTGCCTCCGCCGAAGTCTGGGTCAAGTTCCTGTTCGCATTGATCGGCCTGGGACTTGCCTTCGCCACAGCTCTTTTCTCCACCGTTTCCCGCGATGCCGGAAATCTTTGGACCACCGTGATTCTCGCCTCAACGTCCTTGGTGATCGCGACGCTGGTCGGCCTAGTGACGGTGCCATACCTGGCGCGGCGCGTGGCTGTCGAGCGCATGCGCGAGTCTTTCGATTTTGACGTGACACGCGCCGGAATCGTATACGTGATCGTCACCCTGGTGATCGGCATCGCCGCTCTCAATACCGGCAACAATCTTCTCTACATCGTTGTCGCGGCCATGCTGGCCGCGGTGCTGGTCTCAGGAGTCGCATCGGCATGGGTGCTGCGCTATCTAGAACTCGACATCCGTCTGCCGGAGCACGTTTTCGCCGGACGCGCCGTCGCAGGCCGCATCGTAGTGCACAACCCGCGCCGATTTCTGCCATCGTTTTCCATTCGCGTCATTTCCACACGCAAGAAGAGGAAGAAAGCGGCCAAACAATGGCGGTGGGAAGCTACCACGTTCGCCTTCCCCTTCAACCGTCCCTCAGAGCAGCAATGGATCAAGCTCCCCGACCGGCGCCTGCGTCGCGTGACTGTGCTGCCTCCGCCTCCTGGAATTTTTCAGGGAATGGCGTACTTCCCATTTCTCCCTCCGCAGGCTGAAGTGTCCGCCGACCTGGAATTACGATTCGATCAGCGCGGCCGTTATCGCGAAGACACGTTTGGTCTCGCTACCGGCTTTCCGTTCTCGTTCATTACCAAGACACGGCATGTATCGCTTCCGAAGGAGTTGCTGGTATACCCGCGCATCGAGCCTACGGACGAAGTTTTCCATATCCTCCCTTTGGTTCGGGGCGAGTGGGAGAGTTTTGTCCGCGGCCGCGGCTCTGAGCTCTATCGCATTCGCGAGTACATGCCGGAAGATTCGGCGCGCCACGTCGATTGGAAGGCGAGCGCCAAGTCAGGCTCGTTGAAAGTCCGCGAGTTCGCCCGCGAAGATCAGCGCAAACTGCTTATCGCCTTCGACAATCCTGAACCCGGCCTGATTTCCGAACGCGCCTATGAGCGGGCCGTCGATCTCACCGCTTCGCTGGCTTGGCATTTCTCCACCCACGAAGCGGACGTATCTTTTGCCGTTCCCGGACGCCCACGGACCAAGGACATCCACGAATTCTTGGGGTGGCTGGCTGTGGTCGAGCCGGGCATGACGGAATCGAATACGAGCGAATCAGGAAAGAATGCACGCGAGAAGAAGATTCCGCTATGCGGAGATGCGCTGCGCGAGATGAACCTGGGATCCACGGACGACTACAACGTAGTCATCACCGCCCGCCGACGCGGAAGCCTGCCCATCGAGCTGTGGAACTCTTCATACTTCGTTTTTGCGAGCGATGAACCGTCAACTCCTGCAGCAGGGAACTGACGCTCCAGGCGAGGGGATAGTTCGCTTTCGGGCCAGGTTTCTTCTTTTCCCAACCTTTTTCCCTATCTTTACATCTCCTTTTCGGCATATACTCGCGCCCCGGTAGATGCTTTTGGACAACTCGGACGATGTAACCCCGGAGGTGTCAATGCGTATCTGCGACCTGATCAAAGATCAGGACACATATCAGGCGGAACTGGGCCACACCGTGCTTGAAATCGTGCAAGCCATGGTGGAACGAAACATTGGCGCCGTGCCCGTAATCCATAACGGCAAACTGGTGGGAATTTTTTCCGAGCGCGATCTGATGAAGCGCGTCGTCGCCGAAGGCCGCGACCCACGCAGCACCTGCCTTGCGGAAGTCATGACCGACAATCCCCTCACCGTCACCATGAATGAAGACCTGGAAAACTGCATGGTATTGATGCGGCGCAACAATTTCCGTCACCTGCCGGTTTGCAGGGATGGACAGCTCATCGGCGTAGTGTCATTGCGCGATATTCTTCTGCACGATTTGAATGAGAAGGATGACGAGGTTCGCATGATGCGGGCCTATATCCAATCCACCCCAGACGCCTAGCCGCCTGCCTGAGCCGCTTCGCGGGAACTCGTCCCAATGCACGGGATAGCCCTATCTACCTGTTCCCACTAGCTTTTGTACCCCTCCGGCCCGTCATAGCACGAAGGTAACCTTGTGCCGTAGTACCCAAAACGGTAACGTTACTTGCGGTTACCTCGGTCCATTGAACATCTGGTTGGGAGCGGCTAACGTTACCTTGTCCCTCCGCAAAGGTACGGTGGTGAACCAGGGCGTGCGGTCAAGGCCTGTGTAGGCGAACACAAGCATGAGCGAGAAAATTAAGATCCTCTATTACGCGCTTTGGATCATGCATCCCGTGCTGCAGACGGGAATCGCCGCCCTCATGATCCACCGCGGCCTGCACCGCAAATTCAAGTTCTTCTTCGGATACATTCTCGTTCAACTGGTTACTTTTGCCTCGGTCTTCCCCGCTTACTGGCACAATTATTCCGCCTTGTTTTACATTTACTGGGCCTGCGACGCTCTCATCGTGGCATTCGGCTTTGACGTGATTCATGAGGTCTTTGTCGATGTGTTCCGCGCCTTCCACACTCTGCGCGATCTCGGCACCGTCTTATTCAAGTGGGCCGGACTGGTGATGCTCCTGGTCGCCGGAGTCGTATCAGTCTCTACGAACTCGTCTGATTTTGCGCCCTGGATGCAGGCGATTATTACCTCGCAAAGGTGTGTACGCATCATCCAGGTCGGGATGGTATTGTTTTTGCTCTTCTTCGCTCACTATGTGGGCGTGAGCCGCCGCCAGCACAGCTTCGGCATTGCCTTGGGATTCGGCTCATTTGCCGTCATCGAACTCGTGATCATCTGCTCGTGGGTAGGGAATCACCTGGGCGGCGCCTGGATGAGCATCCTCAACATGGCCGCCTATAATGCCACTCTGTTCGTGTGGTTTGGCTATGTCGCGCTGAAGAGTCCCGCTCGCGATGCTTCCCTCTCATTGCTGCAACCGCAGCGCTGGGAGCAGAGTCTGTCCGATATTCATCATCCACTGCCGGCTGATTCCTTGATCCCCATGTTCGAAGGCATGGTCGATCGAGCTCTTTCTCGCACCCAGCAGCTGGATACGCCTCTCGCCACGTCAAGCCGCGGAGGCGCTCCATCTGCCAGAGGCGCAGCGGCGACCAGTACCGGAAGCTTCCGCATTCCTGTTGTACAAACAAACTCCAAGCGCTAGTTCTCGGAAGCAAGTCACTCCTGCCGTGCACCGATTCCAGAGGTCCTCTCTTTTCCACACACCCCTGTTCGGAATTTGTAACGCTTCATGCCACGCACCTGCGCCCGCGGCAGGGTGCAACGAAGTGCAACTAACACTTTATGGATTGTATGGAAGTGGCTAACAGGAGGTAAGTAGAAGGTGAGGCGGAGTTGAAATTAAGGGTTTGTACGCTTGCGGACAGACTATCGTATGTGAAAAATATTGCACAGCAAACTTGACATGTGCCCTATAATTCGGCACCGCAAAAAAGTTTCCTCCGAGGAAACCCTAAGCGGATCTAGGAGAAGAACCCATGAAACGTGCAATCAGGATTTCGATCCTGATGGTAGGCTTAGTGGGCACATTCATTGCAGCCTCTGTCCAACCGGTTCCCGCCGCGGACGGTGGCCCATTGATTCTGTGCCCACCCAGACAAACAAACTGCCAAACAACCCTGCCCCCGCAGTAGAACCGGTCGCAGGCTTTAACACAAGGTAACCAAAGTAACTTGTAGTCACCAAAACTTGGGCCGAGACTAGGGCTCGCAATTTTCGGGCTGACGGGACTCATAATGACCCGCTAGCCCTTATTTTTTTGACGCCGGCTTTAGTGGCGTGCGAGACGCGCTGCAGGAATTTCAGCCTTTCTGGATGGCCGCTTCCAGCGCGCGTTGTAGTTGCTCCGCATTGAAGATTGGAGGTTGGCAGGAAGATCCCGAGCACAGCACCGCAAAAGATTTTCCTGAGCCCAGGGCCGGAAGATTTGGAATCGTTGCCGCCAACCCAGGCGGAAGGTTCTCCCGCACCGCCTGATTCGACGCCAAGCGCAACGTGCTTTTGATAAAGGAAAATGACGCGAGCGCAGCGGCATGAAGCTTTTCTGCTGTTCCCTCGTCCCCCTCTTCGGCAATCACCACAACCTGCACCGGACTCTCCAGGAAATGAACCACTGCAGTCCCGTAGGTCGCGGCGAAAATTCCAAACTGTTCCGCCACACCGGCAAAGGTTTCCAGCGTTTGCTCCGCCTTGTCGCGATATCCAGCTTCGGGGGCGTAATGATGCAGCCGCATCAGCGCAATCGCAGCCATCGGATTTCCCGCGGGTGTAGGCGAATCCTGCAGCGGCTTGCGCCGCGTCGCCAGCACGCCGAAGCTCTTCCCATCCGCGGCAGGCTCGCTGTCGAAGAACCCCCCCGAGGTCGCATCGTAAAATCGAGCAATCATTGCGTCGGTGATTGCCTTGGCAAACTTGAAATAACTCAGGTCGGCGGTGGCTTCATAACCATCCAGGCACGCCAGCGCCGTAGACGCATAATCCTCGAGCAGCCCCGCAACCTCTCGATGCGCCGCGACGGGGTCTGAATACGAAACCACATGCAGCAGCACGGATCGTGTGGCCGCGGACGCCTCGTCCGCCCGCTTCTGATCTTCTTGTCTCCAGGCCGTGGCCAGCACCCGATCGAGCGATCGCAGCGCAAACCGCCGTGCATTTCCCGGCACATCCCCCAGCACATCCCCCAGCACATCCCCCCGCACATCCCCCCGCCCAAGCACCTTCGCTGCCTCCAGATAGGCCGAAACACACAAGCTGTTCCATCCCACGTAAACGGTCTTATCTACGTACGGAGTTGGCCGTTCGAGCCGGGCCGCATACATCTTCTTCTTCACCGAAGTCAGCAGATGCTGCACCTGCTCCGGCGCCAGTTTCATACGCTGCGCAATCTCTTCCACCGAAGCTCGCACATACAGCACATTCTTCGCCGGATTGTGATGCATCTCCCCGACTTCATTGATG
>QIAK01000388.1 GCA_003225515.1 Acidobacteriota bacterium
GAGAAAGATTCGTTTGGAAAGTCGGTGCCGCAATATCGCACTCAAGTTTTCTCGCGCTGGACAAAGAACAATCTTTACTTCCTGTTTGTTTGCCCGTACAAGGAATTGCATCTCAAGCCTGATCCGAATACTCGCCAGGAAACCAACCAGCTATGGAATTGGGACGTGGCCGAGGTGTTCGTCGGTTCCGACTTCGCGGACATAAATCGCTACAAAGAATTTGAAGTGTCTCCTCAAGGTGAGTGGATCGATCTGGACATTGATTTACACAATCCTCACCACGAGGATGGTTGGAAGTGGAACTCAGGATTCGAAGCGGCCGCGAAGATCGATCCAGCAAAACATGTCTGGTATGCCGCCATGCGCATTCCACTCACGGCAATTGATTCCCGGCCAATCGCGCCCGGAAATACCCTGCGCTTAAATTTGTTTCGAAGCCAGGGACCACCGCCGCGTCTCCAGGAGATAACATGGCAACCTCCAATGAGCAAAAGCTTTCACGTTCCTGATCGTTTTGGTCTACTCAAATTGGTGCGGAGCGAGCCCTGACCACAGTCGCCAAGAACTTCATGATTGAACATCAAGAGCAAATTGGGAGCGTGAACATGTCTGCCATTAAGAGTTGCCTGGTCATTACGTTTGTTCTTGCCGTGGTTGCGCACTGTGCGTGGGCCGCAGACTATGCGGTCGTCGCTGAGCGCGGGGTAGTTACCAAGATGCGCGACGGCACGGCACTTCGCGCCGATATCTATCGTCCAAAGGCGGAAGGCAAATTCCCGGTTCTGCTTCAGCGTACGCCTTACGACAAAACCAACTCCACTGGTTTCGGGCTCAGAGGCGCAGCCCTCGGCTACGTCGTCATCGTGCAAGACGTCCGTGGACGCTACAGCTCCGATGGCGAATGGTACCCATTCAAGAATGAGTCGAATGACGGTTATGACACGGTGGAGTGGGCGGCGTCGTTTCCCTATTCCGATGGCAGAGTTGGAATGTTTGGCGGTTCCTACGTGGGCGCAACACAGATGCTGGCCGCGATCGCGCAACCACCGCACCTCGCGGGAATTTGTCCGGTCGTGACCGCCAGCAACTACCACGACGGGTGGACCTACCAGGGAGGCGCGTTCGAGCAGTGGTTCAACGAATCGTGGACTTCCGGCTTGGCACAGGACACGCTCAATCGTTCGGTGCGTAACAACACGAATGCGCTCAATGGAATTTCAAAGCTTCCGCTCACCGCGTATCCCCTGTTCGAGTTGCCGCCGCGACCTCCGGATTCCGACCTGACGCATTCGTTGGCGCCTTATTTTCTCGACTGGCTGGCCCATCCCAATTACGACGAGTACTGGAAGCGCTGGTCGATTGAGGAGCATTTTGCCGGGATTAAGGTTCCAATGCTGACAGTCGCCGCATGGTACGACATTTTTCTTGGCGGTTCGCTGCGCAACTATGCTGGAGTGAAGACGCATGGGGAAAACGAGGCCGCACGCCAGGGCCAACGGTTGTTAGTCATTATCGGAGGGCACGCCGGATCGGGGCGCAAGATAGGGGATTTGGACTTCGGTCCCTCTGCCGATATTGAAGAAGACGACGTGATTCTCAGTTGGTACGACCATCTCTTCAAAAACGTAGCGAATGAGTTTTCTTCGGCGCAGCGGGTGAGACTATTTGTGATGGGCGCGAATCAGTGGCGCAACGAAGACGATTGGCCTCTAGCGCGCGCTCGGCAGACGCGCTATTTCCTCCATTCCACAGGAAAAGGAAACTCCGCAAGCGGAGATGGCACTCTCTCTATCGATCAGCCGAGGAGTGAGGCATCGGATTATTATGTTTACGATCCAACCAACCCAGTGCCGACGATCGGAGGTCCGCTGTGCTGTGACTCCCAACACCTGCAGCCGGGTCCGCGTGACCAGCGGCCGGTGGAAGCGCGCCAAGACGTTCTCGTTTACTCGACGCCGGTGCTTTCCCAGGATCTAGAAGTCACAGGGCCAATCACGGCCGAACTGTTTGCCAGTTCTTCCGATGTCGACACCGATTTCACAGCAAAGCTCGTAGACGTTTGGCCCGACGGATTCGCGCAAAATCTGACCGAAGGAATTCTCCGGGCGCGTTACCGTGATTCACAGGAAAAGCCTGCCTTGATGAAACCCGGCCAGATTTACAAGCTTGCGCTCGATTTGTGGGCGACCAGCAATGTATTCCGCAAAGGACACAGGCTTCGGCTGGAGATCAGCAGCAGCAACTTTCCCCGTTTTGACCGAAACATGAATACCGGTATCGATGCTGCGTCTGCCCAAAGATCTGTGCCGGCCACGAACACTATTTACCATGACGCACAACATCCCTCGGCCCTGCTGCTGCCGATTGTGCCGAGCGAGTGATTTCGTAGCTGTCTAATGAATGTAGGCTCCGCCCGGGAGAAGATACTGAATCGGCCAGAGCTCGGTTTTCTGATTCACCACTTCAGACCAGCGGATCGTTTGAATATCCGGCTGAACATCCGGCGGAGAAAGCAATTTAATGTTCGGCAGTATCTCGGAAACTGCGCTCGCGAGAGTAAAAGCGGTATCGGTCCCGGTAATGGCGATTTCGGTTCCAGGATTCACTTTCGCTTTTAAAAAGCGATTGGCGATTTCGACGTCCTCAATCATCTGGAGAAAATAAGGACTTCCGGTGAGCAGCGAGTTGTAAACGTAATCAGCGAGAACTCCGGAAAGAGGGCTTGTGTATGCGTGATCGAAATCCATTTGCGCGAGCATTGGGTCATCGGGAGACGCAGCCTTGTATGGCATTCGCGTTTCTCCCAATCCGCGAGGATCGAGCGAAACAACGTCGTAGCCGGCATCCACATACTTGATCACTTTCGGCCAGTCCCGCTCCGTGGACTTGCCGTTCTCCCCCAACCACAGCAGCAGCGGATGCCGACCGCCATCGGCCTTATGGAAATACAATAGCGGCAATTCGAGATACCTGCTGTGGTGCAGCACGTACTTGTCGATCGTGACTCCTGCAAACCTCGAATTTCCGCGAGCTTCCCATCGAATTTCATCTCGCCCGGGGATTCCTCCTTGAAATTCGGCAACCGGCCACGAGCTGATTCCCGGATAGAGTTCTGAATAGTAGGACTGCTTCAGAGTCTTCGCCGGCAGATTTTTGTGCTCAGCATAGTAGTCGCGGATCACGTCCATCAGCGACCGAGCGTCGCCAAAGTCCAGCATTACCTGACCCGTGCGCGTGCACTGCAGCGATCTTTCTTCGAGCTCCTTGACGGCCGGTAAACCTTGCCTGGCGGGCAGTCCACTGAAGTGATCCAGAAAGGCCATGGCGGCCTGCTGATTTTCCAGCGAATACTCGTGAGCGTGGTATCCCTCCGCCATTCCAATGCGATCCGCATGATGAAATTTGCGGTAGAGTTCAGTTACTTCGCGGACGGTCTTCTGCGTGCCTTCGATGGGGAAAAAGTCGAGTACTCCGGCCCCCACCAGCACCGGGCGTGGATACATCATCAGCAGCAGTCCCGGATTGTCCACATGGTTTGAAATCATTCCGTAGAGATCCTGTTCGGGGTCGCTGTCGGGGTCCTTGAAAATGCGGTTGTACACGCGCATGGGCAGCGCAGTGATGTAACAGGATAGCGCTGCGGCTTTGATGCGATGATCCAATGCGGCGATATGTGCCGCCTGAAATCCGCCGCCACTTGTGCCCGTGATGTTGACGCGTTCGGGATCGACGTCGGGGCGGGTCAACAGATAATCCACGGCCCGAATGCCATCCCAGATTTCCCAGCGCGCCAGGTTTGTCCCCGCCAAATACGCGAGATTGCCCAGCACGGCATGTTCGGCGCAGATCAGGTTGTAGCGGCTCTTTCCAGACTTTGCGTCCCAGAATTGACTGCGTTCGCCCTGTCCGACCGGGTCCCAACTGATGACCACATATCCGCGCTGAACCAGCCTTTGGCAGAGCGCCTGATAATGAACTTTCCCATTGGCGGCGTGGCCGCTCGGCACAAGAATGGCGGGGTGCGTTTTATTCGCGTCCTCCGGCACGTAGACAAGCGCCGAGACATAGATACCGGGGAGGCTTTCAAAAATCAGCTTCTCGATTCGAAAGCCGTCCATCTGGATCTTGCCGGTGATCCGTGGATGCAGCGGTGTTCTTTCGCTGGGCAAGCCGCCCAACATGGCGAGCAGATGCTCTTCCAATTTCTTTTGTAGTGTCAACAGATCTTGTTCCGTTCGAATTGCTCGCCACTCTTTCTGGCGCTCCTCGTCTTGCTGCCAAGCCATTTCGGTCTGATATTTCAGGTAAGGGGTAATGACAGGCGCTTCACCTGCGGCCGGCGGAAGAACGCGGAAAGCTTCTGCGGGAGGTCCATCGGCAGCAGCAGCGCATAGGGCGGAAGCCAAACAGATGCCGACAATACAGATGCCGACAATGATGACCCGTTTCATTCGCATGGTTTAAATGTGAAGCATCACTGGTTGACGCCGCTGGCTAAAATGCCGCCGTCGACCACGAGCATGTGCCCGGTCACGAAGCTTGCCGACTCCGAGGCCAGGAATACGGTTGCGCCCGCCAGCTCGTCCAGCTTTCCGAAACGACCCATCGGCGTTCGCGTCAGGAACTCCCGCCCTCGCTCCGTTCCATCGAGCAAGGAAGCGTTCAAGTCGGTACGCAGGACACCCGGGATCAGAGCATTTACGCAGACTCCGAATTTAGCCCACTCCACCGCGAGCGCCTTGGTGAGCGAAGCCACCGCTCCTTTGCTGGCACTGTAGGCAGCAACTTCGTAAAGCCCGACAAACGACGACAAAGATCCGACGTTGATAATCCGGCCGTAGCGGCGCTCGATCATGTGCCGCCCGAATAGACGGCACGCGCGGAAGGTGCCGGTCAAATTCGTCTCCAGGATGGCATTCCAATCTTCTTGCGGAAAATCGAGGGTAGGCATGCGTTTGGTACGGCCGGCGCAATTCACAAGAATCTCGACGCTACCAAAAGTACTGCAAGCAAGTTGCAGCAAATGTTCAACGCTGGAATCATCGGTAACATCGCACGTCTGAGCGAGAGACCCACGCCCCAACGCCTCGACTTCCGATGCCGCCGCACGCACCTGCGCGGCCCTGCGTCCCGTAGGCACTACATTCGCTCCCGCCTGCGCCAGTCCGCGAGTAAGTGCCAAGCCGATGCCACTGGTCCCGCCAATTACAACTGCCGTTTTGCCGTTCAGTTCTAGAAGAGGATGTCCCATCGAAAAGTCCACTTTCAGCGATCGTGTTCCCTCGCGACCGCAGCCGAATTATAAGGCTGACGTTTTCCAGCCCCGTGTTCAGCCGAACCAACTGCACACCCGAATTCTCATTTCTGCTGTATTGACTTTCGTATGCTGTCGTTTATAGGTCAACACGCACCTAATAGTAAATAAAAATAAGCAATCGATGCTTTTCGATGCTAAACTGCTCAACCATGTTTACAGGCCGGCATGCGGAACCGGTTGTTTTCCTTCTCACGGTGCGCCATATCGTCTCTCTCCCTTGCGGTCCCGACCTACGGGAACGCAATCATCAATCCAAAAATGCTGCTCAGCAGCTTCTGAAGGAGACATATGAGACACCCTCTGAATCGGTCGTTCGTTCTAGTCCTCGCCGCTGTCGTTCTCCTTGGCACATCCGCATTTCCTCAAGCCGGGACCTGCGCCGGCATGACACCGGGCCAGCTCACCAGTCTGAACGGTTTTGTGCCTTTCCTCTCGACTAGTTTGTGGAACACCGACATAT
>QIAK01000389.1 GCA_003225515.1 Acidobacteriota bacterium
CAATGGATTTCTCGGCATGGTGCGCCAGTGGCAGGAATTTTTCTACGAGCGCAACTATGCGGCGACGCCCCTGCTCAATCCGGATTTCGCCCGGCTAGGCGAAGCCTATGGCATCAAGAGTATGACCGTTACAGAACGCGCCCAGGTCGTGCCCTCAGTGCGGACAGCGCGCCAGCACGACGGTCCGGTGCTCATCAATTTCCGCGTAGAACAAGAGGACACCGTATATCCCATGGTAGCGGCCGGAGCATCGCTGCACGAGATGATCCGCCGCCCCAGCAAAATTGTCGAGACCGCAGAAGATGAATAGAAAAATCGCTCAACCACGCAGGACACGAAGTATCACGAAGGTATTTGTTGGACGGGCTTCCCTTCGTGTACCTTCGTGCCCTTAAGTGGTTAACGCATTTACCGGCCACGACCCCAGAACAGGAAAACATGCTGAACACTTACGTGGTGTATGTAGAAAATAAACCGGGCGTGCTGACCCGCGTAGCAGAAGCCTGAGGTCTCACGTATGACCATCACGGTTGAGGCCGACCACGATCAGGCGCGCCGTATTGAGGCCAATCTCTACAAGCTCGTCAACGTGCTGCTGGTGGAGAACATCACCAATCAGCCGGCCATCGTTCGCGATCTGGCCATGATCAAGGTTGCGGCCACGCACGAAGCGCGTTCGCATGTACTCGAATTGGCCAGCGTATTTCGCGCGCGTGTAGTCGACGTCGCGCCGGAATCGCTCACCATTGAAATCACCGGCGCGGAGGACAAGATTGACGGCCTGCTCGAAGTGTTGCGTCCCTATGGCGTGCTGGAGATGGTGCGCACCGGCATTGTTGCCATGCGCCGCGGAAAATCTTCGACGATCACTTCCGCGGCTACCACCGATGAAGATGTGGCCGAGGAAGACGTCTCCCAGTCGGTCTAGCAGGTTCATCAAAAAAACGCCTTCTACTTTCCTCGCTTAACAGTTCCCCTCGCGAGGGCCATCTCGCGAATCTGGTTCAGGTATTCCACATAAATCGGAATCGGAATATCAGGCGAGTCCCCGTCATTCAGAAAATGTGACAGCCTGATCTCCACCGGGATCGAGCGGATTACTTCTCCGAAGCGAGGCATTTCCAGATATTTCACCTTCCAGATTTCAAGCATCAGCGAGCGAAATTCTTCGCTGATGAACCCCATTTTGCGATCTCCTAAATAAATTCCATCGAAATGGCGGTCGCTCAAAGCCTTCCGCACAGGATCGTTGGGCGCGGAAAAAGTGTAGACCAGGTGGAACAAGTCGGCCAGGTCGCCCCACAGAACTTTTTCTTCATACGCGCTGAAGCGGAAGGGCGCTGCCCCGCGCTGCTGAATCATTCGAGCGTGATCGTCGGCCTGCACTCGCTGGCGGCCCAGCTCTTCCCCAAACCAGCGGAGACGCTCGGCCTTCAGGTTAAACCGCAGAAATTCAACCGCGTACGCATTCGCAACGTAAATCTTTGGATCGTCGTCCAGACGCTTCAGCCACGGTGCCCAGTCCGAGTGCTCCATGACGGCAAGCAACTCCATAATTGCAGCCACCGAAACCTCAGGATGGTATTTCACGCTCTGCCAGAAATGTTCGGTCGTGTCGTAAGTCGCCCCATAGAGATGGATGCCCTCTTCGATCGGATACCAGTTGGAGAGCACGCGCCCGGCAATCGACGGCGACGCGCTCCAGCAATTCACGGAATGCTTCCACTTCTCCTGCACAGCCATAAAAGCTTCCGCGTAGCCGGGAGGGGTTGGCTCTTCCACCCGCTCCAGCGCCCGCTTAAGTTCCCCGCTGGTGTGAGTGATGAGAGTTTCAAGGGGCCTCTCATCGGCCATCGAAATAATGCGACTCTCGATGGCGCGGCGCAGCAGGTCCCTGCGAAAGCTCTGGCGTGCAGCCTCATTGAAATCTGCACTCGACTTCCAGCGTTGAGCCTGCGCATCGATGTAAGCAAACGATTCGGCCAGCGACTTGAATTCAATGAAGCCGTGCAGAGCAAAAACAAGCGGCTGTCCACCTTTCAAAATAACCGTGGAAGGCGTCACAAGTTCCTGAAGCGAAAGGGGTTGTGCTTGCAACGGCAGAATCAATGCTAGACAAGTCGCCCCCATTGCAGCGATCCGGAGCACGCAATTCCTATTACGGGAACAATTCATTCATGGGCCTCAGAAGCAGCGCCCAATCATCCCATGGCTGTCAATCACCAGTGGTGTTCGCCAAGGTTACGGAAGTTTTTCAAAAAACGTTCAAATCATTGTTTCTAAATGCGTTAGCTGATATTTGTACAGCTTAGGGTCGTTCCTCAGGCCTTACTGCGCTTATTAAAAATGACTGGTGCAACCAGCGCCGCTATCGGTCTGCCTTCGCATTCGCACTCGTGGCGAGGACTGTCTCTCTCCGCGAAGCTGTTCATCACCCTCATGGTGACCGGGGGCTTCGCCACGCTGATTTACGGTGGAGTTCACCAGAGCAGTAAGAATATTGCAGAGTTCATCTGCTATCTGGGCATTGCCATCCTGGCCTCGCGGCTCAAGGTAAATCTGCCGGGCGTTACCGGAACACTGTCCGTAAATTTTCTTTTCATCCTGGTCGGAGTGCTGGAACTCAGTTTCAGCGAAACCCTGATTCTGGGTTCGATCTCGATGCTGGTGCAGTGCATGTACCCGGAGCGTCCCAAGGCGATTCAGGTGACGTTCAACGTGTGTGCAGGCGCAATCTCGACGGCGCTGGCATACGCGGTGTATCACGAGCCATTCTCCAATCCAACATTGGCCAGCCGCCCCGTGCTGCTGGGTTTGGCGGCAATCGTTTACTTCATCGCCAACGCAGGCTCAATCGCGGCCGTCATATCGCTGACTGAGCGCAGGCCGCTCATTCAGATTCTGGTCGACTGTTATTTCTGGTCATTCCCCTACTACCTGGTTGGAGCCGGCATCGCCGGCGCAGTGGCCTGGCTCAATCACAATTTCAACTGGGAAACGTCACTGCTGCTGGTGCCTGCGGTCTATGTCATCTATCGGTCGTATCGTCTTTATCTCGGCAAACTGGAAGACGAAAAACGCCATGTCGAGGAGATGGCGAACCTGCACCTGCGCACCATCGAGGCTCTCGCCTTGGCCATTGAAGCCAAGGACCACACCACGCACGAGCACCTGCAGCGCGTCCGGGTATATGCCATCGAGGTGGCCAAAGAGTTAGGCGTGAGCGGACCGGAACTCGAAGCTCTTCATGCCGCCGCGCTGCTGCACGACATCGGAAAACTTGCCGTTCCTGAACACATTATCTCGAAGCCCGGCCGCCTTACGCCGGAAGAATTCGAAAAGATGAAGATTCATACGCTTGTGGGCGCTGAGATTCTGGAGCGCGTGCGCTTCCCGTATCCCGTCGTCCCTATCGTTCGCGCCCACCACGAAAAATGGGATGGGTCCGGTTATCCCATGGGGTTGAAGGGAGCCGAAATTCCCATCGGCGCGCGCATTCTCTCGGCCGTCGACTATCTCGACGCGCTCGCCTCCGATCGCCAGTACCGGCGCGCTCTGCCGCTGCGTGAGGTCATGCAGAAACTGGGCGCTGAATCGGGCAAATCCTTCGATCCGGTGGTCGTCGACGTCCTGCAGAAACGCTATCAGCATCTGGAACGACTGGCTGTGACCAAGTCCTCGCAGGATCCCGCTGGACCACTCTCCACCGCCATCAAGATTGAACGCGGGCTCGAGCCCGCCGCAGGATTCGAAAACGCTACCGTGCAGGACTATGCGGGTCGCGAAACCACATTCTTATCGTCCATTGCCGCCGCCCGGCAGGAAGCGCAATCGCTGTTCGAACTCAGCCAGGATCTCGGCGCTTCCCTGAGTTTGACCGAAACTCTCTCCGTGTTCTCCGTGAAACTGAAACCGATGGTGCCCTACGATGCCATTGCCATCTACATCAAGCGCGAGAACGAATTGATTCCCGAATATGTAAACGGGGATAACTACCGCCTTTTCTCTTCGTTGCGCATCCCCGTCGGCCAGGGACTCTCCGGCTGGGTGGCGCACAATCGCAAGCCGATCATTAACGGCAACCCGTCTGTCGAACCGGGATACCTGAACGATCCTTCGAAGTTCAGCACCTTGCGCTCGGCGCTGGCGGTGCCGCTGGAGGGCGTCGCCGGAGTGATTGGCGTTCTCGCGCTGTATCGTGGCGAACGCGATGCCTTCGCCACCGATCACCTGCGCATTCTGCTCGCGGTCAGCGGCAAGATGGCGCTCTCCATCGAGAATGCGCTCAAGTACCAGCAGGCAGAAAGTTCCGCAACCACCGATTACCTGACCGGCTTGCCCAATGCCCGGTCGCTCTTTCTGCAGCTTGACCGGGAACTGGCGCGCTGCAAGCGCGACAACTCCTCGCTCACCGTAATGGTGTCCGACATGGATGGCTTTAAACAGATTAACGACCGCTTCGGCCATCTGGAGGGCAACCGCGTGTTGCGCCTGTTTGCCCAGGCCCTCAAAGACAGCTGTCGCGAATATGATTACGTCGCCCGCATGGGCGGAGACGAATTCGTCGTGATCGCCCCAGGACTCGCGGCCGATGCCGCCGGCAAGAAAGCGGAGCAGATGCGCGCTCTGGCGCGCCAGGCCGGAAGCGAAGTTTGCGGCGAAGATATTCTCTCGCTCAGCGTTGGCCGTGCCATGTATCCCGAAGACGGCAATGATGCGGAACAACTTCTGGCCGAAGCCGACCGCCGCATGTATCTGGAAAAGCAGAAGCAACTGGCTTACAAAGACCGCCGGTCGCATCCCCGGCTGAAGTGCAGGGTCACCATCGAATTGCAGACCGAAGCGGGAGGCGTTCCTTTATTCGCGAATCTCACCGATGTCAGTCTGGGAGGCTGCTATATCGAGACCAGCACCATTCTCTCGGCGGGAAGCAAGATCAAACTAGGCTTCTCGATGGGCGTAGTTGCAAGACTGGATCCCGGGACGGGTGTTGCGGTGCAATTTCGCGAGATGAACCGGGAAGGCCGCGAACGCATGTTTAAGATTCTGGAATTCGTGCAGAAGACGACCACCTTCTTCAATAACCGCTACCTTGATAGTCTGACCAAGACGAAGAGTTAAACCCATCGCCGCGTCATCTTCCGGCGCGAGCCGCCATTGCTTTCATCAGTGAGCGACTGGATGCAGCAGGTTCCGCTTCCGCCGCTCCCTCAATCCTGAACTGCCGCACCAGATTGTGAAGTTGTGCCGCCATTTCAGCCAGATCATTGGCTGCTCTCTGAGACTCCTGCGCGCTGATCGAGGTTCCTCGTGCCGCCTCCGCAACCCCGTCAATGTTGCGCGTGATCTCGCCTGCGCCCTTGGCCGCATCGCCCACATTGCGCGTCATCTCGTTTGGTGGTGGCGCTCTGCTCCTCGACGGCAGTCGCGATGCTGCCCGAGATGTCGCTGACCTGGTTGATGACGGCGCTGATCGACGCAATTGCTTCCACTGCACCTTTGGTGTCAGCCTGAATGGCCGTGATTTTGCGGCTGATGTCATCCGTGGCCTTCGCCGTCTGCTTGGCCAGTTCCTTGACTTCATTGGCGACCACGGCGAAGCCCTTGCCCGCTTCACCCGCCCGAGCTGCTTCTATGGTGGCATTCAGCGCGAGCAGGTTGGTCTGCTGTGCGATCGAGGTGATGACCTTGATGACTTCGCCGATCTCGGCGCTGGAGACGCCCAGCTTGCCCACGTTTACGTCGGCAGAGTGTGCCGTCTGCACTGCATTGGAGGCGATCATCGCGGCTTCGTGGGCGTTGGCGGCTATCGACTGAATGGTTGAAGTCATCTGTTCTGCCCCGGTCGAGAGACTCTGCAGGTTATCGTTGACCTGCTGAGTGGACTGGGCCACCACATTGACCTGCACAGAGGTTTCCTCCGAGTTCGCGGAAATCTGCTGGCTGGTAGCGGAAAATTCTTCGCTGGCCGTGGCCACGCGTTGCGCTGTATCGGTAATGGACTTGATCACCTGGTGCAGATTATTTTTCAGATCATTCAGCGACATTCCGGCCCTGCCCATCTCGTCCATGGAGGTGACCTCCAGGTCGCCGATCGCCAGATTATTTGCCGATAGTTCCTGAATCATGCTGACCATGCGAGCCGTGGCCCCCGTGATGGAGCGCGCGATACTCACCGCAACCCCTAGCCCCAGGACGACGCCAATTACGCACAGCAGGAGAATCAGCGATTTTCCATTGGCCACATCGGCTTCTTGCTGTTGTTCGAGCTTCGCCTTGCCTTTCGTCAAATGATCCGCGAAGCGCAGCAGGGCATCCTCCAACGTCTGCAAGGCCGGTGCAGCCTGTGCCGTCATTACATTCACAGCTTCTTTCGTTTTGCCTCGACGGCGAAGTTGCACTTCGTGATCTGCCGTCAAGCGAAAGAGCTGATGGGTGCGCTGAATCTCACTGAGCAGCAGCTTGCCCTCGTCTGACTTCACCAGGGGAGACAGTTTCTCAATGGTTTGAGTGATTTCACGCTGGCCTTGTTCGTCCAACTCCAGCATGCTCGACGCGCCGCTCAACAGATAGCCGCGACAGCCCGAGCTTTCTTTCATGGCGGAGCTCTCGAACGACATCACCAACGCTGTTTCTTTTGTTTTGCGGTCAACCTCTTTCTGCGATTCGCCAAGTTGACGATGCTGTAGTATCCGGCGCCTCCTAATACCATCAGCAGAGTAAAGAGCAATCCGAAGCCCACCCCCAGCTTCATTTTCAAACTCAACTTGTTCAGCATCGCATCCTCCAACGATTCATTTCGTGCCAGCCCCGCAAGTTTGCTTCAACCCATCAGATTTCCATCGGCAGGTCGGCGAGGGCTTCAGCAGAATTGGCAGCCTGCCAATCAGGACGAAGCGCCGAGTCGATTTCGGCGTCCTCCGAGACCTGACATACTTTTTCGATATCCAGTACATGCAGCAGCTTGCGCTCCAGTTTGTACACTCCGAAAATCATGGAGCGCACTGGCCCGCGCAGAGTCTCCGGAGGAGCCTCGAATGAGGATTCTTCCACCTCGATCACTTCTCCGATTTCGTCCACCAGCAGGCTGACTGCGCCATTCCGGGTTCTCACGATGACGTTCATGGGCAATTCGCCGTCAGCCCGATTTCCCAGCAGCAGCCTGCGCCGCAGGTCGATCGCCAGCACGATCTGTCCCCGCAGATTGATCATTCCTCGCACCGCCACCGGCGCCAGCGGCACCGGAGTGATGGGTTGATAGCGGATCACTTCCTGCACCTGCGGCACCCGCACCCCAAAACAATCGTCTTGGAGCGTAAAAGTACAGAACTGTTGGGATGCCATGGGTTCGCTCTTATCCTCCAGTAGCTTCCAGCTCGACCACATTCATAAGTCCGGGAACGGCGGCACGCATGATTGTGGGAATGTCCAACAACTCGGTTACCTGATGCTGAATTACGAACGAGCCCGCAATTCCTGCGCCTGAGATCAGCGGCTCGATCGGGGCGCGCTCCTCGACGATGTCGACAATGCGGTCCACGATCAAGCCCACACTGCGCTTCCCTTCGGCATAGATCACGACCTGGATGGATTGCGTATGAGCCAGAGCCTCGGCATCGCTGCTGCACGGAATAATTCCTGAGAGCCGCACCAGCGGAATGATCTGTCCGCGATACTGCATGACTTCCAGGTTTCCGGTGCGCTCGATCACAGTCTTGGGAAATTCCTCGAGCCGGGCCACCATCGATAGTGGGATCGCAAGCCGCCCCTCTAACCCGTTCTCGACCAGCAGCATGCCATGTTCTTGCTGCAAGCTTCCCGCCTGCGTTTTAATTTGCGCGTCGTGATGCGCAGGCTCATGCGCTTTCCAGATCAGCTTGGCTTTCTGTGCCAGTCCCGACACATCGAGAATCAGGGCCACGCGGCCATCTCCCATAATGGTTGCGCCCGAATAAGCGCCGATGGCCTGCAGTTGCTTGCCTAAAGGCTTGACCACGATCTCCTCAGTGTCGGTGATCTCGTCGACGATCAAACCGAACTGGTGATTCTCTGCCTGCAGCACGACAATGTTGATCGTGGCTGGCGCGTTCGATTCGCGATCGGCGGCGCTTCGAATGCCGAGTTCCCGATCCAGGTACATCAGCGGCAATAAGCGCCCGCGCAGCCGATATACGGGAGCACCATGAACCAACTCAATCCCCTTGCGCCGCGATTCAGTTCTGTTCTCCGCGTCATCCAGGCGTACCAGCTCCAACAGGCTGACCTGTGGAATGGCGAAACGTTCTCCTCCGCAAGTTACGATCAGCGCTGGAATAATGGCGAGCGTCAGCGGAATCTTCACCCGCACCGTCGTGCCCCGTCCCGGCGTCGATTGAATGTCGACCGTCCCGCCGATCTTCTCCACATTGGTTTTCACCACATCCATTCCCACGCCGCGTCCCGAAACCTTCGTGACTTTTTCAGCGGTGGAGAACCCGGGCAGAAAGATCAGGTTGAAGATGTCCCGCTCGGAAATTACGGGCGCCTGCGCGGGAAGAAGCCCGCGCGCTACGGCTCTCTGCCGGATGCGCTCGCTGTTCAGGCCGGCGCCATCATCGCTGATTTCTATGTTGACCTGTCCGCCTTCGTGGAATGCCCGCAATCTCAACACGCCTGTGGCATTCTTGTCTGCGCGCTGCCGGGTTTCCGCATCTTCAATACCGTGATCCATCGCGTTGCGGACCAGGTGCGTGAGCGGATCTTTGATGGCTTCGATGATGGTCCGGTCCAGCTCGGTGTCTTGCCCTTCCATCTCCAGCCGCACGTCCTTGCCGCAATTCAGCGCGAGATCGCGAACCGTGCGGGGAAACTTGTTCCATAGGTTAGCGATCGGCTGCATGCGGGTCTTCATGACCTCTTCCTGCAATTCAGAGGCAATCAGATTCACTCGCTGCGAGACTGCCTGAAGCCCGGCATCCTGCGTACGGTTCGAGAACTGCAGCAGTTGGTTGCGCGCCAGCGCCAGTTCGCCCACCAGAATCATCAGCCGATCCAATAACGTAACGCCCACGCGCACAGTTTCCGGAGCATCTATCGCATGTGATTCGTGGGACGGCGTCGCCGCACGCGATTCCTCAGAGACTCCCGTTTCAGTGAGTGCGAGTGCGGGTGCGGCCTGGCTGGGCGGCCCCGCCAACTGAGGCTCCGATGGCGGCGCAACCGCTTCAGCCTTCTCGTGGCCGGGTCGACTCAGCTGGCTTAGAAGTTCGATGAGCGAATCGTAATTTTCTTCGCCATCCAGACCGGAAACCTGAATGGAGCCAAGCATCCGGCGAACCGAGTCTACCATGGCCAGCAATC
This sequence comes from Acidobacteriota bacterium, assembly GCA_003225515.1. Lineage (GTDB taxonomy): Bacteria > Acidobacteriota > Terriglobia > Terriglobales > Acidobacteriaceae > Sulfotelmatobacter. The sequence continues at coordinate 9,340 of QIAK01000389.1, forward strand.
CGCTGGCGACGTCGGCATTCAAACGGATTTCACCATCACGCAATCGTGCTAACAGACTTTCCCCGGCATGCGTCAGCTTTTCCAGACGGCCAAATCCCAAAAATCCGCAGCTTCCCTTGATAGTGTGAATGGTCCGGAAAACACTGGCTAGAAGCTCTGCCGAGGACGGATCGCTCTCCAGTTTCACGAGCTCCTGGTCCAGCCGGTCCAGGTTCTCGTTACTCTCGATGAGAAAATCCTTAACGATTTCATCCATGGATTGAGTTCCGCCGGCTATCCTGCCCGTATTCTTCTATGTCACATCGGCCCCCGCTTGCGACAACTTAAGTCACGCTCCTGCTTGGAGTGTTTCAGGGGCGTGTCATCCTGAGCGGAGCCGTTCTTCAGGCGGAGCGAAGGATCTCAGGCTAAGACACTGCGTGCGATGGGACTCCGGATCCCCTTGAAGGCCGCGCCGTACGCTTTTACACTGGAAAGATGCACGTGCATGTTCATGGCGCGGGGAGCACGACGCGGGTTCTGAAGATATCGCTCGCCGTCACCCTCGCCTACATCGCGCTGCTGGTGCTGGCAGGCATTCGGGCCCACTCCCTGGCGCTGCTCTCTGAGGCCGGGCATAATCTTTCCGATTTTCTCGCGCTGCTGCTATCCCTGGTCGCGGTTTATTTCCAGTCGCGCCCGGCCAGTTCCACGAAAACTTACGGCTATCATCGCGCCGGAGTGCTGGCCGCGCTGGTCAACGCCACGTCACTGGTGGCGGTTTCATTCTTCATTTTTTATGAGGCCTTCCACCGCTTGCAGCATCCCGAGCATGTGCAGGCCAGCGTGATGATGTGGGTTGCGGGCGCGGGCGTGGTGATGAACGGCGCCATTGCCCTCATGCTGTATCGCTCAAGCCGGGGCTCAGACGCAGACGTCAATATCCGCAGCGCGCTCTTGCACGAAATCGGCGACACGCTCTCCACTGCCGCCGTCATCTTCGGAGGCTGGGCCATCCTCGCCACCGGAAGCTATTGGATTGATTCCGTGCTCTCAGTCGCGATCGGCGTGCTGATTCTATGGTCGGGTTTCGGCATTGTGCGCGAGACTCTGAACATCCTGCTCGAAGGCACGCCGCGCGGCATGCGGCTGGAGCAGATCGAGTCCGCGATGCGCTCGGTCGAGGGCGTCAATGACGTCCACGATCTTCACGTCTGGAGCATCGGATCGCATACCCACGCGCTCTCCTGCCACATTTCCATCGCCGACATCCCGCCGTCGGTGAGCGAACGGATCTTGCGTGACGTGAAAGAGCGCCTGCTGCAAGACTTCCGCATCGACCACACCACGATCCAGTTCGAGCACGAGGTCTGCGAAGTGGCCCACGGCTGCGTAATCCCGGTGAGCGAAAGCGAAGAACACCACCACCACCACCACTAGCGGTAAAAGCCATCCCTGATTTTTTCGGGAAGGGCATGGGTTCAGCCGTGCCGCTCGCTCGTCAAATTGGGCGGTTGCGTCATTCCGTGCGGAGCCGTTTTTCAGGCGAAGCGAGGGATCTCGCGCGGAGCAACACGGATCATGCGCGCCAGGGCACAATCTGTTCAATTCTCGATTTCAAATCCTGCGCAAGTCACGAAGTCATCTGTCCCTCAAAAATCTCCCGCACGCGTTCGATCGTATCCGCCTCTTCCGCCGACTTATCTGGACGCAGCCTCACAATTCTCGGGAAGCGCAGCGCGTACCCGCTCTCGTGCCGGTCGGATTTCATCATGTTATTGAACGCCACTTCCAGCACAATCTTCGGTTCAACCAACAGCCGAAAGCCCTGGTCCTCAACCGTGTGATCGAGGAACCACTTCGTCATCTCGGCAATCTCGACATCAGTGAGGCCGGAGTACGCCTTTCCAATATTCACCAGCCTTGGCCTATTCGTGTCCCCGTTCGTGTCCCACACCGCGAACGTATAGTCGCTGAGCACGCCGATGCGCCTGCCGTGGCCGTATTCGACCGCGGTAACGACGACGTCGAGCGTCGCCAGTTCGCGCTTCATCTTCAGCCATGACTTGCCGCGCTTGCCCGGCAAATAGGCTGAGTTCAGATCCTTGATCATCAGCCCCTCATTGCCGCGTTCCTGCGCCGCCGCAAACAGCTGTTCCAG
>QIAK01000287.1:0-336 GCA_003225515.1 Acidobacteriota bacterium
AAACCGCCGCATTCGGCCACTCTGCCACCTCTCCGGCGTGCGGAGTTACAGTTTACCATGCTCGGTTGGCTCCAGCTGGGTTGGCTACAGTGTTTGGCATTTGGCACTGCCCGAGACCAACCAGAGTTCCCGGTTCGCTGCCGGAGTGGCTAATCGCTGCTGCTTAGCGCCAAATGCTGCACTTCTTGGTCACTGAATGTTCTTCTCAGATTCTGCCTCGAGTTTCCTGCCGCTGGTGGACAGTCCGGTCCCATGAACTTGCCTGCGTCACGGCTGTCGTAAACTCGCGGCACGGCTGTCGTAAACTAATGAGCGGTCCGTGGGGCGATCGTGCAA
>QIAK01000287.1:515-20198 GCA_003225515.1 Acidobacteriota bacterium
TAACCTCAACCAATTCGAAGGAACCGATTGTCCGGGTTGCGCCTGGCCTGATCCCGATCACGATCGCGCGCTCAATGAATATTGTGAGAATGGAGTCAAGGCGATCACCGAGGAAGCGACGGCCAAACGCTGTACGCCTGAGTTTCTCAGTTCGTGGAGCATCTCCGATCTTTCCCGGCAGTCCGATTACTGGCTTGGTCACCAGGGGCGATTGACGCATCCCATGGTCCGGCGCTCTGGAAGCGATCGATATGAACCAATTTCGTGGGATGACGCTTTCGCTATGATCGCCGAGGAACTGAATGCCTTGAGCACAGCCGATCAGGCTATTTTCTACACCTCAGGACGCACCAGTAACGAAGCGGCATTTCTGTACCAATTATTTGCGCGGCAGTTCGGAACCAACAACCTGCCGGATTGCTCCAACCTGTGTCACGAATCATCGGGGTTGGCGCTGAAAGAAGTCATCGGAGTCGGCAAGGGGACGGTCACATTGCAGGACTTTGAGGTGGCCGACACTATCCTTATTATTGGGCAGAATCCGGGGACAAATCATCCGCGAATGCTTTCTACTCTGCAGCGGGCCGCCCGGCGCGGAGCAACCATCGTCAGCGTAAATCCTCTTGCGGAGGTTGGGTTAACTCGCTTTAAGCATCCTAAGGACGTGCTTCACCTGTTCGGGTCGGGCACAAAGATCGCTTCGCACTTCGTTCGGGTTCGCTTGAGTGGAGACCTGGCGTTCTTCAAAGGATTGTGCAAAGAGATTCTGGAGGAAGAGGACCGTCATCCAGGAAAGATCATTAACGCAGGGTTTATCGACGAGAAAACGAGCGGCTTTGAGGAGTTCAGGGCGGCGGTTGCGGCTGTTCCCTGGGCCGAACTCGTTGAGCAGAGCGGCATCTCGCGTTCGCAAATCCGCGAGATAGCAAATGTTGTGATGCGATCGACGGCCATGATCGCTTGCTGGGCAATGGGCTTGACGCAACAACGGCAGGCCGTCGCCACCATTCAGGAGATCGTCAATCTGCTGCTCCTCGGCGGCCATATCGGACGCCCGGGTGCCGGAGTTTGTCCCGTCCGCGGGCACTCCAACGTGCAAGGGGATCGCACCATGGGCATCTGGGAGAGGATGCCGGAATTTTTTCTCGACAGGCTGCGCGACGTTTTTCAATTCGAGCCGCCACGCAAACATGGCTGGGACGTAGTGGAGTCAATCATGGCCATGCACCGGGGCGACGCGAAAGTGTTCTTCGCGATGGGCGGAAACTTTCTCTCGGCGACTCCAGATACTGATTTCACTGCCGAGGCGGTTTCGAGCTGCAATCTCACCGTACAAGTCTCGACCAAGCTCAATCGCGCTCACCTGATCACGGGAAAGCAGGCGCTTATCCTGCCATGTCTCGGACGCACTGATCGTGATGTCCAAACCGGCGGTAATCAGTTCGTGAGCGTAGAGAATTCAATGGGCATCGTGCACTCGTCTCGAGGAAATCTGGAGCCGCCATCCTATCAACTTCTGAGTGAGCCGATGATCTTGGCGCGGCTGGCTGTGGCCACGTTGGGGGAGAAGACAAAAATAGACTGGATGCATCTGGTTGGCGACTACGACCGCATTCGTGATCTTATTTCTCGCGTGGTGCCTGGATGTGAAGATATGAATCGCCACGTGCGGCGAGAAGGTGGCTTCTACCTGCCAAATGCGGCACGCGACAATGAGTTCAAGACAGGGACCGGAAAGGCCAACTTCGCCGTTTCCGCAATCGAGCCGGTTCTTCTCGCTCCGGGGCAGTTTCTTCTCACGACCCTCCGCAGTCACGACCAGTACAACACTACCATTTATGGACTCGACGACCGCTATCGCGGCATATTTCATGGCCGCCGCGTTGTCCTGATGAATCCCTCGGATTTGAAAGATCACGGCTGGAAAGCAGGCGATCTGGTGGACGTGACCAGCCATTTCCGCAATGGAGGTAAGGAGGAAGTGCGAACGGCCCCGCGCTTCGTCCTAGTACCTTACGAGATTCCCCGGCGCTGCGTGGCCGCGTATTTTCCTGAAGCTAACGTTCTGGTTCCGATTGGCAGCGTCGCATTGAAGAGCAATACACCCACGTCCAAGGGGGTTATAGTAAGTTTCATGGCTTCCCAAGCCCCGCGAGACTTTACAGCAGGTTGAGCTATCCGAACTCGGGCGAATTGTTGTTCGTGATTCGTAACAGCGAACAATCTGTTGTGGGTTTTGTCGCTACGTCATGGAAAATGCGTTCAACACGGAGGGGGAAGAGGAGTGGCTCCGGAAGACTGCCCGAACTGCGGCGGTAGCGGATATGTTGCGAAGCCGGTGGACTTGAATGGTAAGTCTGACGGTGTCGCGTTTATTCGCCTGAAATGTCCCGCCTGCGGAGGCACCGGCCGGAAACGCACCGTCCCACCTACGACCGCCGGCTGACCGCACGGCCTGCGGTGCTTGCGAAAACGTTCGGAACCGGGCCGTTACACTCACCGTCCTACGGTTGACGGTCCGGCCGCACGTCTTTACGCTGTGCGTTGTTGTTGTTTAGGGTGCGGAAAGATTCGGCCGCACAAGCAAGGGCGACCCTTAGCGGCTAAAAGCTGATTGATTCTCCTGGTCTTACGCCGCGCCCTGCAAACTAAAAGCCTCACGCGATCTCAGCCGCCTTGGCGCGGCTTCTGCGCCGTGGAACCGATGCTGTCTCTACTCTATTCCTGCCATTGCCTTTGGCGCGATAAAGCGCCTTGTCGGCGGCTTGCAGGACGATATCCGGATTAGATTCATCCTTCGCCGACGTAGCCACGCCAATGCTGACGGTGACTGAAAGCGGCTCTGAAGATTTCTCCTGAACCAGTTGCCGAATTGCATGCCCCTTGCGCGCGCGGCCGCTGGTCCGCTCGGCGCGGCGGTCCGGTCCTCGCGGGCTTTGACGCCGGTCTCCGCTTCGCATACGGAACTCCGAAAGCTCGATGGTCTTGCGCAACTGCTCAAGATGATCGACAACTTCGGCCGTAGTTTTTCCCGGGAACAGGATATTGAACTCCTCTCCTCCACAACGGTAAGCTTGTCCTCCGCCAGTCACACGCCCCAAACCGCCCGCAACCAAACGCAATACCTGATCGCCGGTATCGTGTCCGTAAGTGTCGTTGAAGCGCTTGAAGTGGTCGATATCCACGACCGCGATCGAGTAGGGAGGCTGCAACCGCAGGAGCGCATCATTGAAGGCGCGCCGCGACGGCAAGGTCGTAAGTTCATCGTGATAAGCCAGAAGGTACGAGTTCTCGATAATCGAAGCCCCAAGAATGCAGGAGGCAGTCACCGAGTATGCAATGGAAACGCGCGCCGTTCCAGAGGATCGCAGGGATAGGAAGAAAGCCGCTAAAGACCACAACAGAGCGCTATCCACGGGCTTGCGAGTGAGAATAAATCGCGTCAGCAAAACGATGGCTGCGGCTGCAAATACAGGAAGTGCATATCCCGGCAGGGAAGAGGCGGTCGCAACATGATGCATCCGGACAGAGGGCGAAGGCATATCCTCAGCCGCGCGGCACAGAACGGCAACAATCGTTGATTGCACGAACAGAAGGATCCCAACCGGTGCAGCTGCCGCAATCGTGAAGCCGCGTTCCTGCATCAACGCGATCAAGATGAAATCGAGCGGCACTATGATCGCTGCTGACTGAACAGCCACCCATCCCGGCGTCCCCGGCCAGAGATGTGGCCCGCCAAACAACGCGATTGACTGCCCCGCCAGTAACAGGACAAGAACTGCAAAAAAAATGCGGCTGGAATGAAATCGCCAGGCCAGCAGCATCCCTCCCACAGTCGCGGAGTAGTACAGAAAATTCAGGGCAGGAAGAGCAAGGGTCAGCCAGCCGGACCATAAGAGCACGGCGACGCCCAGCAGCAGGACTCCTCCGGGCATCACGAGCGACTTGATCGTCGTTTTACTCCAAATGCGCAAAGCCGGGCTCCAGTCGGAAAACTCCCTTCGGAATTATCACTGGCAGAGAGGCGGCCCAGGAATTGGCCGCTGAGGTTCGCTCCAGAATGCCTTAATCAAATAGCCGCACCTACACTCCCACTTTGAAACCAGCCCCATTTCTGCACCTACATACCATTGTGCAGCCCTGGTTTTCGCTGCAATTGAGTATTTCCTAACTAGACTGAGCTGGTGGATTAAGGAAGGTTCTCTTTATGAGAATTCTTATTGCAGAGGACGATGAAGCGCTAGCCCGCTTCGTCCGGCAGGGCCTTGAAAGCGAGCACTACACCGTAGATGTTCTATCGGATGGGGAACAAGCGCGGGCTGCCGCAACTGAATTTGAATACGATGTGATCATTCTCGATCTGAACCTGCCGAAGCTTGATGGTGTCAGCGTGCTTCGCCACCTGCGATCGAAAAAGCCCAGCGTGCCCGTGCTCGTGCTTACGCAGAGAACCCGCGTGGAAGACCGGGTACAGTGCCTGGACACAGGCGCGGACGACTACCTGCCCAAACCGTTCTCCTTTAGCGAACTATCCGCCCGCATTCGTGCCCTGGTACGGCGCAGCCATCTGCCCTCGGAGTCAGTGCTGCTGGCCGGAGATCTCAAGCTCGATCGGGTGCAACGCCTGGTGGAACGCACCGGGCGCAGAATCGAGCTAACCACGAAAGAGTTTTCGTTACTCGAATATCTCATGCTCAATTTCGGGCGCAGGGTTACGCGTTCCATGATTATTGAGCACGTGTGGAATCTGACATTCGACACGACCACGAATGTAGTCGACGTCTACATCAACTATGCTTCCGCACAGGTCGATCAGCGAAAGGTTGGCCGTCTCGCGCTCGCTATCCAGGTGGCTTTTCAGGAACTCGGAGTTTTTCCTGCCTCCACCGCTAAGGTTCCGTTGGACATGAGCGAGCCCATGCCCTTCGCCGCTGTGCAAGCCATCGAGAATGTTAAACACAGCACAGAACTGGGCCGCATCGCTTCTCCTCCGGAAGATGCGTTGAGCGCTGAATCGGAGGAAGCCAATCTGAATACACTTCAGACCGAACTGCAGCAAGCTTTACAGCTTGAAATCGCCCAGCATACAGTCGCTTTGCACCGCGAAACCGAGGGACTCGTAATCAGTCTGCGCGAGTTCGGATTTTTCGATAGCGGATCCGCCGCTTTGAAGCCCTCTGCACTTCCTGCACTGGATCGCATCGCTTCCATACTTTCGCTCCGTACCTGCCGTCTTCGGATCGAGGGCCATACCGATAACATTCCAATCCACACCGCACAATGGGCATCCAATTGGGAACTCTCGACTGCACGTTCGACCGAATTGGTCCGCCTGTTGATCATGCGTTATAGTTTTCCTCCCGATCGCCTGTCCGCAGCGGGATTCGCGGAATATCACCCCATCGCCAGCAACAAATCAGTGCAGGGTCGAGCTCAGAACCGCCGCGTTGACGTTGTCATCCTCAGCGAACACATTGTTAGCGCTGGCGTGCGCGCCGATGCCGAGTCGGCAAAGCCCTCGAGTGGGATCCATTAAAGTCGCCCGGCACTCCGCCGATGAACTTTCAGACGGATCGTGAAATTAGTTCCACTACCAGCAACAGAAGTGAGCCCTGCACTCTCGAACATAATGCCGATTTCATGATTTTTCATTTTCACTGTGCAGCAGCAAATTGGAAGGTCCTGGAATGACAACCGCCGCAGTGCAACCTGCTCTAGCTCTGGAAGGACCTCCCGACCCTGAACTCGTGCGTATTCGCGACCTTGTTTATCGCGAGGCGGGAATTTTCCATCCCGAAAATAAACTTCGCCTGCTCTCCGATCGTTGTGGCCGTCGCATGAAGGAGTTGAAGACCCCTACTCTGCGCGAGTATTTCAAGTGCCTCACTGCAAATGCCGTGCGAGGCGAACTGGTGGCTCTGCTCAACGAAATTACGATTGGCGAAACCTGTTTTTTTCGCAACCAGCCCCAACTAGATGCGCTTCGCCAGATAGTAATTCCTAAACTCCTGCAGGCTAAATCCCATCTTCCGCTCCGGCGGTTGCGCATTTGGAGTGCAGGGTGTTCCACAGGAGAAGAGCCCTACACCCTTAGCATGCTCATGCTGGAGGAGGCTCACGGCCGGCTGCGGGATTGGACCGTCGAAATTCTGGCCACCGACCTGAATGAACGCTCGCTGGAGCATGCCAAGAACGCGCTGTATGGCACCTATAGCACCCGCAATTTGAATCCACACTATCGGCAGAAATACTTTACCCAGATTGCAGAACAGTTGCAGGTCCAGGCTCCAGTGCATAACAGCATCAGTTTCAGCCGCCTCAATCTTTCCGACGACGGGCGTATGGCTTTCATGAAGGGCCTCGACGTTATTTTCTGCTGCAACGTTCTTATTTATTTCGATCTCACTTCCAAACGGCGAGTGATTCAGCACTTTTACAACAACCTTCTGCCTCATGGATATCTGTTCATGGGGCATTCCGAGTCACTGTATGGAGTGTCAGACGATTTCCGGCTCATCCACTTGCCCGGAGCGACGGGATACATCAAGGGTGAACGCAGCCCTGCAGGAAAGTAGGCGCCTATGAATACGGCAGCAACCAAAGCGAGCTTGTTGAGTCGGGTCGGGGGACTCCAGCAGATTCCCACCATTCCCGCAGTCCTGGCGCCGTTACTTCGTTACTTGCAACAGCCCGTCGAGCAACTCGACGTTCAGAAGGTCACGGCTTTGATTGCGCAAGACAAGTCCCTGGCCGTGCAGTGCCTGCAAATGGCCAACAGTCCGCTCTTCGGACGTTGGAAGAAAATTGATTCTCTTCGCGGCGCCATCCTGGGGTTGGGCTTTCACCGGGTGAGCGATATTGCCATGTCCTGCGGCCTGCTCAATATGATGCCCAAGGAGTGCGATGGACTCGATCCCGTCGCCTTGTGGGAACATTCTTTGGGATGCGCGCTGGTCTGCCGTCATTTTGCCCGCTTGATCTCTTATCCCGATCCCAGTAAGGCATACCTTGCTGGACTGCTTCACGATATTGGCATCATCGTAAATCTCTGGGTCTTTCCCAAAGAATTCCATGCGGCCTATGACCTCGCACGCGCCCAGGGAATCCCGCTCCACGAGGCAGAACAATCCGTACTGGGATTTACGCACTGCGACAGCGGTCGTCTTTTGGCCGAAAAATGGGAGCTTTCCCCCGACCTCCGCGAGGTCGTCTCCCACCACCACATGCTCCAGGAATCACTCGAACATGCCGGTCTGGTCGCGCTGGTCGAGCTCAGCGATCTGCTTTGCCGCGTAAGTGGACTGAACTACGGCTACATCGAAAACCGTGAGGTCAACCTGCTGGAGCAAAAGGGTTTTGCCGTCCTTTCACAGCAATGTCAGGGACTGAAGGATTTTGACTGGGCGCGTCTCACCTTTGAACTCGATTCCTACATGGATGAAGTGCAGTCGCTGGTCCGCACGATCTACCGAACATGAGCCAGGACGCCACAACTCGGCCGATCCGCGTGCTCATTGTTGATGACAGCGCGTTCATGCGCGCAGCTCTCTCCCGCATGATCACTTCTGAGGGCGGTCTCGAAGTGGCTGGCACTGCTCTTTGCGGCTCTGACGCGCTCGACAAAATCAGTTCTCTTGATCCCGATGTCGTCACCCTCGATGTCGAAATGCCCGGGCTCGATGGATTGCAAACTCTGCGTCACATCATGAGTCAGTTTCCACGCCCCGTCATCATGGTAAGTGCGGTCACAGAGAAAGGAGCCGACAAGACCTTTAAGGCGCTCGCTGCCGGGGCATTTGATTACGTTCCCAAACAAATGTCGGCGACTTCGCTCGATATCTTTCATATACAACCTGACCTGGTGGCTAAGATTCGGGCTGCCGCGCACCTTCGCAGGTCGCATCCGCCTGATGTCACGGCCAGAAAGCCTCCCCAATCCCATACCGACAATCGGGATGACAACTCGCTCACAACTCCCGCCATCGTCGCCTTGGGAATTTCAACTGGCGGCCCAAAAGCTCTGCAGGAAATTTTGCCTCTGTTTCCCCGCGAACTCTCAGTGCCGATTCTCATCGTGCAACACATGCCCGCAGGTTTCACCGGCCCCTTTGCTCAACGGCTGAACACGTTGTGTTCCGTCAGCGTTCGTGAGGCTTCTCATCGCGAACCCATCCAACCGGGCGTGGTCTACATCGCCCCGGCTGGAGTGCATCTGACTGTGAATCGCGTCTCGGAATCGCGCACTACTCTTTTTCTGGACACTCATCCAGAAGGTTCTCTGCACACGCCGTCGGTCAACGTAATGATGAACTCCGTAGCGGCAGCTTTCAAAAATCTTGCTCTCGGCGTCATTATGACCGGCATGGGCTCCGATGGCGCAGAAGGAATGAAGGCCATTCACAGCCAGGGCGGTCTCACCATTGGGCAGGACGAAGCCTCCTGCACCGTCTATGGCATGCCGCGCGCCTGCGCTGAACTCGGAATTCTCAATCGCGTAGTCCCTCTCTCGCAGATTCCGGCTCACATTCTGCGCGTTACGCGTTCTCGCAAGCGCGCCTGAATACTCCTTCTCCTTCTATTCCCATCCCAGGTTCTCCAGGATCCAGCAACCGTCTCACTCTGTGCAGCAGCATTTCGGTGGAGAACGGCTTCGCCAAACATTCCTCGGCCATCGCCGCCATCTGCTCCAGATATCCTGTGACAAACAGAACCTTGAGGTCCGGATTCTCTCTTCGAAGTTTGCCCGCTAACACGTATCCCGTCTCACCCGGCAGAACTACATCCGTCAACAACAGTTCCACTTCGCTGCGGCGCGCATCATAAACCCGCAAAGCCTCCAATGCATTGTTTGCCACCAGTACCTGGTATCCGGCCGATTCCAAAACCTCACAAGTGACGCCCCGCACAAAAGCTTCGTCTTCCACGAACAGGATCGTCTGTGCCGCCAGCATCTCCTCATCCGCGGCGCGACTCACGCGTGCCCCTTCCATCATCTGGTTGGTTTGTACGCACATGGTGTTCCCCGATCTTGAGCCAGAGTCCCTTACCTTTCTTCGACGATTTCCCAGGGTTCAGATGGATGATGTGCAGATGGATTGCCACTGGAACTATCGAAGTAAATGCAACAGTTAGCTGAGGAGAGGCACTTCAGAGACGAGATTCCTGCTGACTGTTTTGGGAATTTCCTTCGGAACGGGAATCCAATTCGGAACAGTAATACTGGTTTAGGACGTTCAATCTCTATCGCGGAGCAGTCAGAATCGTCTGGTTGGGATCAAGCACAATCTTGTGGGTTCCGGCAGGCGCAGTCAGATGGAACGAAGATTCTTCGCCGTCGGCAAACACGCGGCCCAGCAGCGTCATCTGCCTCCCTGTCATTACCGCATATACCGGAACCGAGGTCACAAGATCATCTGGCGCGTCTTTCTGCACAATCGTACCCGTCACTATCGAGCCTGTACCCTTGGAAGTGAATTTCACCGCTTTAAGCTCCAGCTTCGGCAGTGACGTGCCGTTGATCCAGCTTTCGAGAAACCAGTCCAACGATTTTTTCCCTTCATAACGCAGCGCGGGCGGCAGGTCTTCGGCGAAAACGTCCAGCAACTGGCTGGTGCTGATCGATTGGCCCTCGTACCTCTCCCGAACTTTTCTCAGCGCCCGCACGAATGGTTCCTCTGCATTGCCGCTGCTCTGATCCTTTCGTCCGCCTTGCGATGCGGCAGCATCTTTCATCATGGTACGCAGCATGTGGAACATCCATGTCCCGCGGCCATACAGAATGGCTTCATAGCCGCCCGGAAACTTCGAAGATAGTAACCGCAATCCCAAAGTCACCGGGCCCGCTTCCATCGGTGACAAGCCATCTTTGTTCTGTGCGACCAGATCCCGGCGGTACTTCTCCATCACCAGATGAAAGCCCGATGGATCTTTCTGCTGCAACATCATCAATGCGCAATAATTTGCCAGGCCTTCCGAGAACCACTGGTCGCGATAGCTGTTCCAGGTGACCAGGTCCCCCCACCATTGATGCGCCGTCTCATGCGCTGGGATTAGTTGCTGCAACACCATCCGATAAGGCTCATAATGCAACTCTGCGCGCTCTTCTTGATCCAGAAACGCATACGAAGAAAGAAATACCAACCCCGGCCAACCTTGGCTGTCGCGCCCTGGCATCTGTGTTAGTGCCAAATGACTATAAGGATAGGGCCCGAACCGCTGTGCGTAATATTGGATTGCATGTGCTGCTGCCTCTGCCACCGTCAGTTCGTTTTGTACTGGCGAGGGGCGGCTCGATTCGATGATGCGCTGCCCATGCCGGGAAGCTGGTCCAGATGGCTCAACCACCTGAATTTTGGCGCTCGGGAAATCGCGCTCTACTCCGCTCGTAGCATACGTCTCAACCGTCACGTCTCCGGCTTGTGCCGTCGCTACCTTATATTTGCCCAAGTTGAATCCTGCCAGAGGAATCCGCCGCTCCGATACCCAGCGCAGCGCTTGCTGCCCGTTGCTCTTCGCTGCCATTCCTTCCGGCGAAACTGGCGCCAGCTTTCCCGTCGCTACCAGAGTCCAACCCGGCGGATACTCGAATTCCAGATCGAAGTCCGACATCGCCATGCCGCGGTTGGGATACCAGGTTCCTCGGGCACCCACATATAGAAGCCCGTTACCTGCTTCCGCCAGAACCTCTCCGCCATACACAAATTCAAGGTCGATTCTCTGTCCGGTCTGTGTGGGCTCGTCCAAAACCACAGCCACCAGATCGTTTCCTCGCCGCGAGAGCTGCGTGCCCTCCACCGCCGGATTATGGATGAATTCGACCGGCCTGCCCTCGAGCTTGACGCTTTCAGCCTGGAGAAACCGCGACAATTCAAACAACAAAGTCCGCGACCCACCCGTGGTTACTTCGAATTGCACGCGTGCTCGGGCGTGGATTTGTTTGGGAGGACGCACTTCGGTCTTGATCGTGTAGCGGCGAATCTCGGTCCGGCTCGCAGTGCTTTCATTTTCATGCGCCAGATTCGCTTCGCTTTTTCCCCGTGTCTTTCCCTTATTCGCGGAACCTGGATTTACAGCCGGCGGCTCGGGTGAGAAAGAGGTCCAGACGTCGTAATACATATCCCCGTTTTGAGCTGCCTTCGCCTGCCCCACCTGAACCTGCTCCGCCGCCGCCGAATCGTAGTAAACGTCGAAGACTCCAAGTTTGGTGCCCTGCAGCCGCGCATGCAGAAACCGGTCGCCAATATTCCCCGGCTGCGCTAACGGCGGAGAAGCCGCTTGCCCATTTACCGGAAGCATGCGGCTGAATGTCATCAGCATCCGGATCGCGTCTGCGTTTGCCAGGTTCCGTGCCGTTGCTCCCCAACGATCGACAAACTGCCTCTGATTGTCCGTGGCCCGCAGATCCGGCCTCAATTCGTTAGCAGCATCATCATTAAATCGGAAGTAAGCAGTCGCAAAGTGCTCCTCCAGAATTGCCATCCCCGTAAACAGGCTCATGGATTTGCGTTCCACACTATTTGGAGGCGTGAGCAGAATCTCGCCGTCGCCTTCGAAGAACGCTCCTGTAATCTTTCCCATCACATCTTGCGTGAAGGCGATCGTACCGTCCGCGAAAGTAATGTGGACCGCCGCCCGATCCAGCGATGCGCCCCTCGCCTGGTAAACGCGCGCCGGATCCAGCCCTACTTCTCCAAGTTGCGTGTAGAGTGCGCTGCCCGGCCTATTAGCAGGACTTTCGGCCGCGCTGGAAGTAGCCAGCAATGCGCCCCATGACAACCCGATCGCGGCGATCCGCAAGCCTCTCATCATTGCTAGTACCTTTGTCACCTGCTGGGTCTGCTCTCCGTTGCTAGAATGCGCCTGAATGCGGCTGCGTGTCACTATCCTTGTATATACGCTGGCGCTGGGCATCCCCGGTGCATCGGCCGACACCATCCATCTCAAGAATGGCCGCGCCATTCTGGCCGATCACGTCCGCGAAAACGGCACTCATTACGAATACGATATCGGCGATGACTCCTACGCGATCCCGAAATCCGTAGTCGATCATATCGATGCGGGAGGCATGCCCGCTCATGCCGCATCCGGCGCCACCAAAGTCTCCGACCTTCCCGTCTTTGTTCCAGCAGACAGCCTTGCGAATGAGGGTGATCTCGTCGCCCGGATTGTGAAGGAAGGTAAGGTTAACTCCGACGTTCTCGCCAGCCTGGAAGCCAAGGGCAACCCTGAGTTGAGCGCCACCGCCGATTTCATCGCGGGTAAGTTTGAATTCGAACATGGCAATGTCGCCCAGGCACGCCAGTATTTTGAGAGTGCGCTCCGCTTCCAGCCCGATAATTCCACCATCCTCATTTATTACTCCGCATTGCTGGTCCGTATCGGAAGTGCCGCTCAGGCGCTGCCCTTTGCCCAGCATGCCGCCCGGACCGCGCCCGATTCTCCCGACGCATTCACCATGCTCGGCTATGCCCAGTTCGCTTGCGATCACACCCGGGACGCCATTAGCTCCTGGAAGCGTTCACTGGAGTTGCGCCCTGATTCTAGGGTCCAGCAATTATTAGCCAAAGCCCAGCGCGAGCAGGCGGCCGAGTCCGACTTCATCCAGGGCGAAAGCAATCATTTCGTTTTGCACTATGAAGGACATCAAACTTCTGAGGCCTTCCGTGGACAAATCGTGGCCGCCCTCGAATCCGACTACAACGACCTGGTTCGCGATCTCGGCGGTCCTCCGCGCGACAACATTCTTGTCACGCTCTATACCGAGCAGGCTTTCTTCGACGTCACGCAGGCCCCTGCTTGGACGGGGGCGCTTAACGATGGAAAGCTGCGCATCCCGATCAGCGGTCTAAATTCTCTCACGCCGGAACTCGCCCACGTCCTCAAGCATGAACTTGCGC
The DNA here is from genome assembly GCA_003225515.1 of Acidobacteriota bacterium. Lineage (GTDB taxonomy): Bacteria > Acidobacteriota > Terriglobia > Terriglobales > Acidobacteriaceae > Sulfotelmatobacter. The sequence continues at coordinate 13,412 of QIAK01000287.1, forward strand.
ACTCATTCATCAACCAGCTTTCCGCAGGCCGTTGCCCGCCCTGGCTACACGAAGGCATTGCTCAACTTCTCGAGCCGAGAAGCCTCGGCCGCGAAGGACACCAACTGTCACTGCTCTTCAAAAACCATCAAAATATTGCGCTGAATACGCTGGAGGGAAGCTTTATTCATTTCTCCGGCGCGCAGGTACCAATCGCCTATGCCGAGTCGCTGGCTGCCGTTTCGTTTATCAACGATTCCTACGGCCTCAGCGATGTTCAACGAATCCTGGAGCGTATCAGTCAGGGCAGTTCCACCGAAGCCGCGCTGCGAGCGACCATTCACTCCGACTATGGACAACTGGAGTCGGATTTAGCCAGATATCTGGCCGACCGATACGGCGACTAGCCACCGCGACCTTTCGTGATGGGCTCAGATTTGCCCGGCGGCGGTTCCTGTGCTAGTTTCGCCATGGAACTGCCTTTATGCGTTCTCTATTTCATTCCCGCGGACCCGATTCTGTTCCCATCGTCGAGCCCGTTCCAACCGCGTTTTCGACGATCGAGGGGGCCGACATTGCGGCTGTCTTTGCAGGCAAACGCGTCGCCGGAGATTTTTACGATTCCGTCCGCGTCAGCCCCGAACGAGTTTTGTTTGGACTGCTCGATGTTGCTGGCCGTCGTGAGAACAATCGTGGAATTCTAACTGCCGCACAGGACATTTTTCGCAATGTTGGCGCCGAACTCTTCTCGCGCCCCGATATGAATGAATCCAACGCGATGACCGAGCTCAGCCTGCGCATTAATCGTGCCCTCATCGAAGCCTCGAGCGGCGTCCGGTCCTGTCCCGCTTTCATTGCCTGCTATCACGAGGTTTTCGGGACGCTCTGCTACACCAATGCCGGACACACCCCCGGGCTTCTCCGCGACACGCGCGGGATTGCCGAGCTCTCGTCAGGAGGTCTGCCTCTTGGACTCTTTTCCCACGCCACCTCCGACGCTCCGACAGTGGGCTTGGAAAAAGGTGCCGCTCTGCTGCTCGTTTCTCGCGGAGTGGTTGAGTGCGAAGGGCGTGTCGACCATTCAACTACTGAATTCGGGTTGGAGCGGGTGAAAAACCTTCTTCAACTTGCTCCAGCCAGCGGAGCCCAGGTTCTTTGTACCTCTATCCTCAGCGCCCTCAGTGACTTCGGAGGCGGATCCCCATTATGTGACGATCGAACCGCGCTCGCATTGGTCAGAACCGCGTGACCCCGGCCAACTTTTCCAATAGCTAAGCCGTCCAACCATAAAGACGCGAATCCAAGCTGCGCTCTGAGGTAGTAAAATATTCTTTCGGCAACAGCCCGCCCTTTGCCCCGAGTTCGCGAGGGGGGCCCAACATTCTATGAAGAGACTTTCCCTCATCCTGATTACTCTGACATGCCTGCCTGCCCTTGCTGCCGGTCAAGTCGTCGAAGAGATCATCACCCGTGTCAACAACCAGATCATCACGCGTTCGGAGTATGAGCGCAGCAAAGACCAGCTCAAAGAAGAAGTCAAGCAACAGAGTCCGAAAGATCCCGACAAGGTCTATGCCGATCGTGAAAAGGACGTACTCCGCGATCTCGTCGACCAGCAACTTCTTCTGGACAAGGGTAAAGATCTCGGAATCACGGGCGACACCGAAATCATCAAGCGCCTCGATCAGATGCGCAAAGACATGAAGCTCGACTCCCTTGAAGCGCTTGAAAAGGAAGCCACCAAGCAAGGCGTCTCCTGGGAAGATTTCAAGCAAAATATGCGCAACCAGATCATCACTCAGAAGGTGATTGGCGAGGAAGTCAGTTCCCACTTATCGGTAAGTAAAGAAGAAGAACAGAAGTTTTATGATGAGCACAAGAGCGAGATGGAGCAGCCGGAGTATATCCGCCTGAGCGAAATTCTGGTGGCGCCCAAAACTACAGCCGCTCCGACCGCCGCGGGAACGCCGGCCACCGATCCTAACGCCGCCCCTGCAGCTCAGCCCCCATCCGATGATGCGGCCAAACAGGCCGTTGACGCCGAAGCCCTGAAGGCCGCCGAAGCCAAAGCCAACGATCTCCTCAAGCAAATTCGTGGCGGCGCCGCCTTCGAGGATACCGCCAAGAAATATTCTGATGGTCCCTCCGCCGCTGATGGCGGCAACCTGGGCACGTTCGAGCGCGGCAAACTCGCGAAAGAACTCGAGGACAAGACTTTTGCCATGAAGGCCGGCGAAGTCACCGACGTGATTCGCACTAAGCAGGGATACGTAATCCTCAAGGTTGTCGATCATCAGATGGCCGGCATTCCGCCCTTCAAGGATGCTCTTCCCAAGATTCAGGACGCCCTTTACTACCAGAAACTGCAGCCCGCCCTCCGCGCCTATCTCACCAAGCTGCGGGAGGACGCCTACATCAAATATGCGGACGGCTACATCGATTCGGGTAAGAGCCCCAACCAGACGCAACCCGTCGAAACCGCCGCTGCCAAGGAATCCGACGCTAAGAAACTTGCCAAGAAAAAACACAAAAAGCTGGGCATACTCTGATCTCATGCTCGCGTTCGTGATTTATACTCAGGCCTCTTATGAAGGAGTTCTACATCTGCGATTGCGGACGGCAGGAGAACAAGATCATCACCTCCAGCTTCGTCGTAGTCGGTAAGCAGATTAAGCCGAAGAAAACTGGCGAGCCCTATCTCGCACTTACTCTGGGCGATCGCAGTGGTCAACTCGAAGCCAAAATGTGGGACAACGTTGAAGATGTCCTCAACGCCTTCGAGCAGGATGACTTTCTCAAGATCAAAGGCCTGATCAACAAATACAAGAACCGTTTTCAACTCACCGTTCACAAGCTGCGGAAACTGGGCGAGTCCGAAATAGATTTCGCAGATTACCTGCCCAAAACCACCAAAGACGTCGATGGACTCTGGCAAACTTTGACCGGCTTCGTCTCCTCATTTCAGAATCCGCACCTAAAGTTGCTGGTGCAGGCTTTCATGGCCGATCCTGAGATTGCCGTGGCCTATAGAAATGCTCCCGCCGCCAAAACTTTGCACCACGCTTTTATCGGCGGACTGCTCGATCATGTCGTCTCACTGTTCCGCTCCTGTGATCTGATGTGCACAAATTATCCCCACATCAACCGCGATCTCCTTCTTACAGGCGCATTTCTCCATGACATCGGCAAGATTCACGAGCTCACTTACAACCGCTCGTTCTCCTATACGACCAAAGGCCAGCTGCTCGGCCACATGATCATCGAGCTGGAAATGTTGCAGGCCAAACTAGCGCTGCAGCCGGATTTTCCTGATGAACTCAAGACCATGATCGAGCACCTCATCATCAGCCATCATGGACAATACGACTTCGGCTCACCCAAGCTGCCGATGTTCCCTGAAGCCCTCATGCTGCACTACCTTGACGACCTCGACTCCAAGATGGAAGCCATGCGCGCCCAGTTTGAACGGGAAGCGGGTTTTGACAGTCCTTGGACGAGTTACAACGCTTCACTCGGCAGGCCGCTTCTCAATACCGAGAAGTTTCTAGCGCCAAAGAAAGTTTCGCCGCCGGAGGAGCCCGCTTCAGAGGTTGAACTCGAAGCGTTCCCCGATCCAGATGCCGCCTTGCCCGCTGACACCAAATAGCCGCGAGTATCGGAAACAATTCTCCAGAGACGCAAACCGCTGCACGTTCGCTCGATAGTGTCGGCCCGCCCCATACACTTTCGATTCGTCAGAATGCGTCTCAACTGTTGCTAGTACCGCGAGCTTTCGATAAATTGGCAACATCCTTGGAGGCAATTTATGCGTTCACACCTGGTTCCATTAACTCTCTGCCTGTTCCTCGCGCTCGCCACAGTCGCATGTAACAAGCCTCCTGCCGACAGCACCAGCGACTCGGGCGATTCAACGGATAAGACATCAGCCAGCGATAAAGGGTCTGGCAACAAAACTCGCAACGAATCCGCAAAAGAATCGAAGCAGAGCAAAGAGGCACAAAAGAAACCCTCCACCGTTCCCGCGGGCACAAGCGTAACCATCAGTCTCGGTTCTGCGCTAGGCTCTAAGCTGAGCCAGTCCGGTCAAACGTTCAACGGTTCTGTAGCCAAGGACGTGATGGTTGGAAACGACGTTGTAATCCCTAAAGGTTCAAATGTATCGGGCACGGTCACCAATGCTAAGGCCCTTGGGAAGCTTGCTGGAGGCTCGATTCTTGAGGTCCGACTGGACTCCATCAGCCTCAATGGTCATGACCTGCCGGTGCAAGCGGGCGTTCGGACATTCTCTGGCAAAGGCAAAGGGAAACGTACTGCGGTGGCGACTGGCGGTGGTGCTGCGCTCGGCGGAATCGTTGGAGCTCTCGCCGGTGGAGGCAAAGGCGCTGCAATCGGCATGGCCGCTGGTGCCGGCGCGGGTGCGGGGGGCTCCGCCCTGACCGGAAATAAAGATATTGTCTTGCCGTCCGAGTCAGCCATCACATTCGAACTCACCCAACAAATCGAACTCCAACGCATGTAACCTCGATCAAAGGTTTGCGATCACTTCCGACATTTATTGTCGCAGTGATCGCAATCCACATCTTTCACACATAAGATCGGTAATGCGATGCTCGATTTTACCCGCTTCGAAGTCCTCACCTTCGATTGTTACGGCACGCTCATCGACTGGGAAACCGGAATCCTCTCTGCGCTTCATCGCATCCTTTCCGCGCATGGGAAAAATGTTGACGATGCCACGCTCCTCAAGATGTATGGCGACTTCGAACAGCTCGCCGAGAACGGGAAATTCCATCCCTATCGCGAGGTACTGGAATCCGTCGTCCGCAAGTTTGGTTCAGAGTTAGGATTCACTCCAACCGTCGAACAGGCGCGCTCGCTCCCCGACTCACTTCCCCATTGGAAGCCATGGCCCGATACTGTTGCCGCTCTTCGGCAACTCAAGTCCCGGTTTCGCCTTGCGATTCTCTCAAACGTGGATGACGACCTCTTCGCTGGCACGCGTCCTCAACTTGGTGTTGATTTCGACGAGGTGATCACCGCACAGCAAGCCCAAGCCTACAAACCCTCGCTGAAACTCTTCGAGTTGGCGCTGAGTAGAATCGGCACTCCAGCCCATCGCGTGTTGCATGTAGGCCAAAGCATTTATCACGACGTGATTCCCGCTCAGGCCCTCGGCCTCGCCACAATATGGGTGAATCGTCCTTCCGCCCGCCCCGGTGTTGGCGCAGTCAAGTCAGCAGTAGGCAAGCCCGATCTAACCGTTTCAAGCCTTGCAGAACTAGCCGCCACCGCCGTTAGCGGCTAAATTTTCGTGGATATTTGGCCTTACGAACAACATTCCCCAGAGCGCTGGCGCGAGCAACAGGAAGAGCAACATGAGGAAGGGCACGAGAAAAACGGACTAGAACGAGCCCACAGGGACGACACGGGCCCAAAAATCGATGCTTAGAAGTTTGCGGGCAACTTCACAACTCTCTTCTGAATCGCCCACATCACCAACTCCGCCTTGTTGTGAATCCCCAACTTCCGCATCAGATTGAATTTATGCGCATCCACCGTCTTAATACTGAGCCCTAACACATCAGCCGTGGACCGCACCGTCCTGCCCTCTGCCAGCAACTTCAGCACTTCCCGTTCCCGCGCCGTCAAAACGCGCTTTCGCGGCAGCAGTTCTTCCGACGGCCATATTCCGCGCCGTCTTTCCATTATTTCCGGTGCCCCAGGCTTCCGCGAAGTGTGAGTCCGCCTCACCATGTCCACCAATTCTTCGGCGGACGTATGCCGCACGACGCAACTGCTGGCATCGCATCGCGTCTCGCGCAACAACTCATCATCTTCGCGCGTGGTTAGAAACAGAACTTTGCTGTAAGGAGACTCTTGCACAATCAACCACTCGGCTCGATCCGGCGTGCACTCGAAAATGTGTGCATCCGTAATCACAATTTCCGGGCGATAGTCGAATACCTTGCGCAACGCTTCGGCAGCATCTCCCGCCTCCGCCACCACGCCCATGTCCGGCTCGTCATCCAGTAACCGGCGCAAGCCCTGCCGCAGCAGGACATGATCATGTACCAGCAGGCAGCGAATTTCCTTCTCACCGAAAACGCGTTCGATCTGTGCGGGGGGACACACAGGGGCAACTCCTTTGAATTGATTGGCCAGAGAAATTAGCGATGCGGCGCGGAGTTCGGTTCAAGACCGAACGGATAGGTCGTACTGTTATTGTACCCGCTCATGCTGCCGTTTGCGGCTAAAAAATCCACTTTCCCGTTCATTTTCTTTAGAATACAAGGGTCCCAAACCCGCTTCAGACCTGCTATCAGGTACAATCGACCGTTTATGCTGCGCTATTTCACAGCCGGAGAATCGCATGGAGAGGCTCTTGTCGCCTTCCTTTCCGGCATGCCGGCTGGACTAAAAATCGACCAGAAATTCCTCGACCGGGAACTATGGCGTCGCCAGCAGGGATACGGCCGCGGCGGCCGTATGAAGATCGAGCGCGACTCTGCCCACATCCTTTCCGGCGTTCGCCAGGCCATGACCATCGGCTCGCCCATCTCCATCCAGCTCGAAAACCGCGACTGGAAAAACTGGCAGGAATCTTTACCCGTTTCTGAAGGCGATCCCGCGAAACACAAACGTGTCGCCTCTCCCCGCCCTGGACATGCCGACCTTGCCGGAGCTTTGAAGTACAACTTCCCTGAGGCCCGCTACGTTCTCGAACGCGCTTCAGCCCGCGAATCCGCCGCCCGCGTTGCCTTGGGCGCCATCGCCAAGCTCTTCCTGCGCGAATTTGGCATCGAAGTTC
>QIAK01000390.1:0-6361 GCA_003225515.1 Acidobacteriota bacterium
GCCGGCTCGGCAATTGGCAGTAACAGCACCTACAGCATCACAAAAGACGGACGCGGGTCCGCCAGGCTCATGATCACTCCAAGTGGAAGCGGTGCATTCGAAGTGGATGTCGATTTCGTACTGACCTCCAGTTCGCATGGGTTAATCAGTCGTTTTGATGGAAGTGGAACCGGAAGTGGCACGATCGATTTGCAGTCCAACGTCGGGCAAGCGACGCTGGCGAATCTTCCTTACGCTTTTAGTATTTCTGGCGCAGACTCCGTGGGCAATCCACTGTCGATCATGGGCGCGTTCTTGCTCGATTCTGCGGGGAATATCACCACGACCGGCGCGAGCGCGGGAGTAGCCGACGCAACCCTCTACAGTTTCAACACCTTCACTGCCACGCCGTTCGCTGATTCGCCTCTTTCTGGTGTGGTGCAAATCGGGTCAGGGACAGCTCCGGGTCCCGCTACGCTTGACGTGTCTTCATTTGGGACTCTGGCATTCGATGTCTATGTAGTGGACAGCACTCACCTGAAGTTCATTGAAACTGATGGACTCAAGATTACCGTCGGGGATGCTTTCACTCAGCCCACCGCTTCCATTCCGGCGGGAAATCTGGTCTTTAGCATGTTGGGACCTGATCCTGGCGGAAATCCGTTCGCGGCAGCGGGGTTGATGACCTCTGACGGAAGCAGCATAATCAGCAACGGCTCTGAAGATCTGAACGATGATGGCCAGATTGACTTTGGCACTAATCCGATCGCTCCCCAACCCTTCAGCGGCACGTTCTCTGCTACGGGGAGTGGACGATTTCTGGTTACTCTCTCGAGCTTTGCGGGTGGCACCACCTTCGCAGCCTATCCTTCGAGTGGCGGCCTTCTTATGCAGGAGATCGACGCCGGCGTAGGCTCGGGAGTCACCACCGGCGTGGCTCTGACTCAGACAAACGGAGCCGCAATCGCCACCTCACAGGGTTACGGATTGAATCTCACGGGTGTCGATCTTTCCAACTTCGTTGAGGTAGATGAAATCGCGGAGTTCCAGGCCACGAGTAGCAGCCTGACGGGTCTTCTCGACGCCAACGATGGTGGGTCGCTTACCACTAACAACCTGAACGCTAGTTACTCCGTGGGCTCGGATGGCGTGGGTTCTGCGAGTTTGAATGCTGGATTTCAAAGTATGTTTTTCTATCCGGCAGACAATTCGACCGCACTCTTTCTTTCGACTGACTCACTTGTAGTGGGGCTGGGAGTATTTGAGGCGCAGGCGACTCCGGCGCAATCCGCTTTGGATCGGACGCGCGCTCTCGCAACCATTCGGCCGATACCTCGTCCGCATTTGGCGTCGGCAAGTGCGAAGCGCAGGTTCGTTCGCAGGTAGCAGATCAGAAAGCAGGAATCAACAATGCGGCTCTCACCGAAAATGAGAGCCGCTTTTTATTCCTGAGAAACCGTGGCCTTTGCGGCTACGACGTTTCGCGATGCGGCCCAGCCGATCAGCCGGTACAGCAACAGAAAACCTAACACGGATCCATACTCCAATGGCTTCTTCAGGTCCGCCTTGACCAGCCATATGTAATGAATCACTCCGGCGGCGGCGCTGAAATAAATCAGGCGGTGCAGCGACTGCCAGCGTTTGCCGCCCAATTTTCGAATCGACCATTTCGTGGACGTCAGTGCAAGCGGGATCATCAGGACAAACGCCGTCATGCCCGCAGTGATGAACCTGCGCTTGGCAATGTCCGCCAGCATCTCGTGCACATCGAAAAACTTATCGAGCCACACATAGGTCATCAAATGCAACGTGCCGTAAAAGAAGGCAAACAGCCCCAGCATGCGCCGCACTCCGATCAACCAGAATTGCCGCGTCAGTTTCCGCAGCGGCGTGACGGAGAGCGTAATCAACAGAAACGTCAGCGTGCAATCGCCGGTGCTGTGCGTGATCTTCTCAATGGGATTGGCCCCCAGCTGCGAATGCAGGCCCGCCCAGACGAGATTGGCCAGGGGCGCGAGGCAGCCCAGGAAAATCGCGGGTTTGAGATAGCGGAGCATGTTTCCGGCTTCCGCCTTTCGGTGAAAAACGCGTCCATCCAGATGGCGGGCATCTTGCTTCGGTGCTGGCGCCGGAATCCGGAAGCCGAACGCCGGACGCCGATTAGAAATTCTTTTTCAGATCCATTCCACTGTACAGGCTGGCGACCTGATCACCGTAGCCGTTGAACATCAGTGTCGGACGTTTGCTGAATTCACCCAGTCTGCGCTCCTTCGCCTGACTCCAGCGGGGATGGTCCACGTTCGGATTCACGTTGGAATAGAAACCGTACTCAGTGGGCGCCGAAATATTCCAGGTATTCTGTGGCTGCTTGTCCGTGAATCGAATCCGCACGATTGCCTTCGCGCTCTTGAAACCATATTTCCAGGGCACGACGACGCGGATCGGCGCCCCATCCTGATTGGGGAGTTCTTCGCCATACATTCCGAAGCAGAGCAGCGTCAACGGGTGCATGGCTTCATCCATTCGTAGACCCTCCACATAGGGCCACTGAAGCACGGGCCGTTGCTGGCCGGGCATCTGGGTCATATCGAGGAGCGTGGTGAATTCGACAAATTTCGCCTTGCTGGTGGGATTCACGCGCTTGATCAGTTCGCTCAGCGAGAAGCCCACCCAGGGCACGACAATCGACCATCCTTCCACGCAACGGTGACGATAAATGCGCTCTTCGGGAGAGGCCATCTTGAGGATCGTATCGATGTCGAGTTCCTCCTTCTTCTCGACCAGGCCGTCGATTTTCACTTTCCAGGGACGGGTACGGAAGTTCTTGGCCAGCGTCGCAGGTCCTTCTTTGTCGGTGGAAAATTCGTAGTAGTTGTTGTAGTTGGTGACGTCTTTGTAGGGCGTGACGGTCTCGGTCGTGCTCAGAGGACTCTTCTTGATGCCATCAATTTTGTTCCCCGCCAGAACGGTGGCTGACGGCAATGCGACCTCTCGCAGTCCGAACCCCGCAGCCGCCGCGGCTCCGGTGATCGCTGCTCCATGAAGAAACTTGCGGCGATTTAAGTACAAACTTTGCGGAGTAATTTCCGAGGAACGAATAGCTTCCGCCTTTTTTATCAGCATAATAAAAAGTCCTATTCCTTTACGCGCGCCCGTCCTGGACGGATTCACTCCCTATCAATTCTATATTCCAAAGATAAGACGCTGAGGCGGGAAAAAAGTTGCAGAGCGGGTATGCGGTAGATCCTGAAATTCGCTTTGATTTCTGAGAACTAAGAACTGGCCCCTATCCCAATACTTCCCGCACCTTGCGGGACAGGTTCTGAAGTGTGAAAGGTTTTTGCAGGAAGGCGGCGCCACTCTCGATGGTTCCTTCGCTGATGATGGAATCCTCCGTGTATCCCGAGAGATAAAGCACCTTCATTGTTGGGCGAAGTTTCACGACTTGCTTAACCAATTCGCGGCCCCCCATGCCGGGCATGACTACATCGGTAATCACGAGATCGATATTTCCTTGATGTTCCGTAGCCGCGGCGATGCCGGCCTCTCCGTTTTCCGCTTCCAGCACGCAGTAGCCTTTCGCGGCCAAAGTGTCGCGCACCAGTTGACGAACGGAGTCCTCGTCTTCCACCAATAAGATCGTTTCGGATCCTCCCAAAACCGTTTGAGCGACGGGTGGCGCGTGCTTTTCGGCGACGCCATCCACGCGAGGGAGGTAAATATGGAATGTGCTGCCGCGTCCCATTTCGCTCTGCACCATGACATAGCCTCCACTTTGCTTCACAATCCCGTAAACAGTGGAGAGGCCGAGCCCGGTTCCCTTACCTTTTTCCTTGGTCGTAAAAAACGGCTCAAAAATTCGCGATTGTGTTTCCTTGTCCATGCCCATGCCGGTGTCGCTGACCGAGAGCATGACGTAGGCGCCGGGGTGAATGAACGTCTGCCCACGGCGATGATTTTCATCGACCACAATATTCTGCGTCTGCAGCGTGAGCTTTCCGCCGCTCGGCATCGCGTCCTTGGCGTTCACCACTAAATTCATCAGCACCTGTTCCAGTTGTCCGGCGTCCGCGCGAGTGTGGGCGGCGTCTGGCGCCAGGCTGGTGGTGAAGATGACGTTTTCGCCGATGAGGGGACGCAGCAGGCGTTCGATATCCTGGACAATCGAATTCACGTCCACAACTTTGAGCTCGAGCATCTGCTTGCGACTGAACGCCAGCAATTGCCGTGTAAGAGTGGTCGCGCGCTCCGAGGCCTGCTGAATTGCCAGCGCTTTCGAGCGCAGCGGATGCTCCGCTTCCAGCCCTGCCAGCATAACTTCCGCATAACCGCTGATCACCATCAGCAGATTGTTGAAGTCGTGCGCCACTCCGCCGGCGAGGCGGCCCACCGCCTCCATCTTTTGCGCCTGCCGAAACTGATCTTCAAGCACGCGGCGGTCGGTCACATCCTCGGCGATCGCTTCCAACACATCCGCCGGCTCATCGGCACTGCTCGCCGCTCTACCACTGATACGGACGGTGATAACGCTGCTATCTTTACGCTTCCACTTGACCTCAATGCCGTCTAATCGTCCGGTACGCCCGAATTCATCGATCAGCCGGGTGTGCTCTTCCGCATGCGCAAAGACGTGTTTCTGCGGATCGAGCAACAGCACTTCTTCCACCGAGCCGTATCCCAACATCGTGATCAGCGCCGGATTCACATCCAGAAATCTTCCCTCCAGACTCGATCGGTAAATGCCATACACCGAACTCTGCACCAGAGAGCGATAGCGGGCTTCGGACCGGCGGAGCGCCTGCTCGTTTCTCTTGATCTCAACCGCACTCGCCAGTTGTCGCGCGACAAATGTGAGAATTTCCTTGTCGCGCTCGCCATACCGGGTCGTTTTCGAGTAGGTCTGAACTACGAGCGCGCCGAAAGTATGGTTATTCACCTTCAGCGGAACGCCCATCCAGTCGAGCGAACGCGATCCGTTGCGCGCCACTTCACCGCGGTCCTCCATCCCTTGAAGCACCTCGGGCGTAGCCAGCAGCGGTTGTCCCACGCGTATGAGATAGTCGGTCAACCCGTGGCCCAGCTTTTTCGAGGGCGGCGCTGAATCCTGCTCGTCGACGAAGTAGGGGAACGTGAGCAAGTCGGCGGCGGGATCGTAGAGCGCGATGTAAAAATTCTTGGCGTACATCAACTCATCGACAATGCTGTGGACGGCGGCGAAGAACTGTTGCAGGTCATGGGCGCTGCTGCTTTTTTCGGCGACGCGATAAAGCGCTGAACTCAAAGCCTCGACGCGCCTCCGATCGGAAATATCGTGATAGCCGGCGTAGAATCCGGCCATCCTGCCGTCTAAAAGCAGGGGCGCACACGAAATGGAAACGTCGACCAAACTTCCATCTTTCTTTCTGCGCTTCGTTTCCAGCCTGATGCGCTCTCCTCGTGCAAGCGCCTCTGATACCCACTGCGATTCCGCCAAGCGATCTGGAGGCACCACCAGGTTCTCTAATGGCTGGCCTATGACGTCAGCTACGTCGTAGTCGAACATGCGCGTAAAGGTCTCGTTTGCCCAGAGGACCCGATGCGCATCGTCCGCGATGCTCACGCCGTCGGCGAGTGCCTGAAACATCTGCTCGAAAAACTGCAATCGTGATGATGAGTCTGCTGGATTGCCAGTCGTTGCATCGGGGAGCGGAGGCAGAGGGCAGGAGTGCTCGGAACATAATCCGTCGATCAAAGCCGCAGCATCTTCCGGTTGTACGAACGCAGGTGGGGCTCCGCTATCCAGGGCTTTCTTGAGCCGGCTGGCGCGGGAAATCTCAGCCTTTCCTGGTTGGGTGACACGTTCACCCATCTGCGAATTCCCCCCTCTTAATGCACAGTACAGGGGAATCGTAGAACGGCTGGTACTGCCTAGAAAGTTACGGGGGTAATTCCGAAATGGCAGGTTCCAAACTGGCGCAGTCTAAGAGGCTTCGCGAACCGCAAAGTTACTTTCGTGCGGCATAGAAGTACTGAATGGCGTCTGCCGTGAAGTAGGCGCGAGCGCAATGCGGAGAGTAAACAGGAAAACTCTCTCACTACGAACAAACCCGTGACAGCACAAAAAGTTTCGGCTGAATTTCTTCCGTGTGCATCCGCTCGCTCCCTTTCTCACATGCATCTTTGCATCATTCCTGGGCATCGAATCAATTAACCAAGTGGTTAATTAGTAAAGATTCGTCAACGGGTCGGAGGTGACCTTTATGACTGCAAGTAGAAAGAAGTATTTCGGAAGGCTGGCGGGCATGTTTCTGGCGGTTGAGCTGATGGCGGTAATGGCCGTGGCACAATCCCCGGCAGCGGCTCGCTACGACAATCAAATTCAGGCAGCCGTGACACAGAAGCT
>QIAK01000390.1:6368-10494 GCA_003225515.1 Acidobacteriota bacterium
TTTCACGATGTGAAGGCGAGTGTGGAAGACGGCATTGTGACCCTCACGGGCACGGTCGATCTCTACCAGGGCAAATTGGATGCCGGGAAACTGGCGCGCAAGATTGCGAACGCTCAAGGCGTGCGCAACTTCATTACTGTGGCAGGTCCGAATGTACCGGATGCGCAATTGGAGCAGAAACTGGCTACCAAACTGCGCTACGTCCGCGTCGGCTACGACAGTGCGTTCGACTACTTCGCACTTGGTGTGAAGGACGGCGTGGTCACGGTTGAGGGCCAGGATCGCACTGGCGTGGGTCGCGACGAGGCGTTAGCTGACATCGCCAACATGCCGGGAGTGAAGGACGTGGTCGAGAAGATCTCGGTCGAGCCGGTTTCGCAATTCGACGACGGGCTGCGTTTGCGGGCCCTTCGCGCGATCTACAGCGACTCTGTTCTAAGCAGGTATGCCATGGACCCGGCCCGCCCGATCCGCATCATCGTGGCCAACGGGCACCTTACGTTGTACGGCTCAGTCGCCAGCAAAATGGACAAGGACATCGCCGGAATTCGAGCCAACCAGCTCTTCGGCGCGTTCACTGTTCAGAACAACCTGGTGGTAGATGGAAAATCCTAGGTTGGTGTAGCGGCGGCGAGGGGGGCGCGGCGAGGGGCCGCGCCTCTTTTATTTTGGCGGCGTGTGCTCGAACGGCAGTTTGGTATCTCGCATCCTCTCCAGTTCGATACTCAGTGCGACTCGTCAGCTAAAGCCGGTTGATCAATGACGCTACGTACCCGGCCCCGAATCCGTTATCAATATTGACGACGCTGACATTCGAAGCACAGGAATTGAGCATGCCGAGCAGAGCAGCGATTCCTTTGAACGACGCGCCGTAACCGATGCTGGTGGGCACAGCGATTACGGGAACGCCGACGAGGCCCCCCACGACGCTGGGCAGTGCACCCTCCATGCCAGCGCAGACGATGACTACGCGCGCCCGTGTCAAGGCCTCACGATTAGCCAGCAGGCGGTGAATTCCGGCGACACCCACGTCATAGAAATGCTGGACCTCGTTGCCCATAATTTCTGCGGTGACAACAGCCTCCTCGGCCACCGGAATGTCGCTGGTCCCCGCGGAGACTACCGCGACAATGCCCTTGCCATATTTGGCGGGATCACGCTGCAGAATGATGGCGCGGGCGAGATCGCGATATTCGGCGCCACGAAATTTCTTTTTTACCGCGGCAAACTGCTTTTCGCTGGCGCGCGTGGCCAGGACGTTGCCCCCATGTTTCGCGAGGCGGGCGAAGATTCCCGCGACTTGCGAGGGAGTCTTACCTTCGCCCAGGATGACCTCAGGCATTCCATTTCGCAGTGCCCGATGATGATCGATTTTAGCGAATCCGATATCTTCGAAGGGCATGTGGCGCAGGCGATTGACGGCGTCGTCAGGCGTAAGCTTGCCCTTGCGCACTTCGTCGAAAAGCTTGCGGATGGATTCGGAGTTCAATCAGCACTTTGCACTCGGCAGTGAGCTTTCAGCCGAGAAGACTTAGATTAGCATTTTAGAGCGGGAGCGAAATTTCCTGCCTGCGCGGGTGGCGGTATTCTGACCCTACTGCTTCTGGTTCCGAGAGCCGGCGCGGAGTTTGGCAATGATAGCGGCGCAGACTTTGCGAGCCAGACCAGGCTCATCCAAGTGAGCCAGGAAAAGGCGCCGCAAGCCGCTCGGAGCGACTTTACCGGCAAGGTAAGCCTCATAGATCTGGGCTCCAATGCGGTATCCCAACTCCTGCGCAGTCGATTCGAACTTGCAGCGATCGCCGCGAATGGCTGCGTGCGCAATTTTTTCGCAGGCCGCGCGGGACAGTGATGTTGGTTCTTCGGGAGCGGTCCGCGAAGGATAGAGCACTCGTGATCCGAAATACGCGACCGCATTTTCGATGACCCGGGCGTAGAAATCGTCGATGGGTGCGCGCTCGCGCTTGCCATTCGAGTCAGCAGTTGCTCCCGGCTCCGCGTGCCCGTTGAGCCGCCTTGGCAGGCCCTGACAGGCCTGATGCAAGAAGCGCGTCGCATCCTCGGCGGCATGCATCATTTGAAATTCGTGGACGAAAAAAGCGTTGACCGCCGGCAGATAAGCGCTGCCGCGCTGTCGAACGCTGGCCAGCATGGATTCAACTTCTGATCCTCCAATGCCTTTGCGTGAGAGCCGCCGTCGCAAACTAGAATCCGACCCTCCCACCGATGATCCGCCATAAACTTCCGGCAACATGTCCACCAGAAATTTCGGCTGCGTGCTGTTATGCGGAGAATAGCGGTTGATCCCAAGAAAGCGTACCAAGCTGTCAATCAGGTTGTAGATGGTCGGAGCGAAGTCAGGATTATCGTCACAGCGGCTCCACTGATCCAGAAAAAGACGGTAGCTCTCATATTTTTCGAGCGGAGTGGAATTGAAAACGCAAAGCACATCATCGTTGACACGGACGGCTTCCACTTTGTCCGCCTGTTCTCCGGCGGCGCGCCAGTAGAGCGCATCAATGTTCTGGAGAACCGTAAGCAGCTTTGCGTTCGGCATCTGCTCGCGTAACTCATGCGGCAGATGTCCCGGCGCGAGATGAGATTCGCCAAACAACACGAAGATCACGGCATCCGGATGACGCTGCCGAATTTCGGCGATTTTGGCGGCAGCGTGCCGGTCGCGAGCCCCAATCTTTCGCAGATCTTCTCGCGGCATGCAGTCCAGGCCATAAAGCGCGTCGGCGTGGTCGCGTGCGGCGACAAGCAACTCGTAAAAAGGAGTCCAGTCGTATCCCCAGTCCAGGTCGAAACGGATGCGTTGGCGAAGTTCATTCTCCTCAATATCCCGGCGCCACCATTCATCAAGAATGTGCTGGTCGCGGGCCCACGAGCGCACGCTGCTCGATCAAAGATGCGGCGTGACGCTGCGCAGCGGGCAGCGCGTGATAGTCGCCGATAAGAACGACGTCGGCAGAGTGCAACGTGTCTTGTATCTGCGTGGAATCGAGCAGGGAATCGTAACTGCGAAAAGCCTGGTTAAACTCGCGAAGATATTTGCGACGGCTATGCGAATCCTGGGCGCGGATCTCGCGCTCCACTCCTTCCAGGGCATGCAACTGGGCTGCGCTGCGGCGGGATCGGAGATTCGCGGTCGATGCCATAATCAGCCTTAGCTTCCAATTCCTTCGTCTTGACTTCTGCGCCGCGGCATCCCTATGCTCCTCATCGGAGGCGTTTTGCCGAGCCTTTCACCGCAAAACCTGACGGTCGCGACTACCGGAGCCAGCGGAGCTATTTTCCTGCGCCAACTGCTCCTCGCCGTCGAACGCGACGAACGGGTTCAAACCGTCAACTTCATCGCCTCCGACAGCGCTCTACGCGTCATGGCCGAGGAATTGGGCTTGAAGGGCCGTTCCAACCTCGTTGGCCGACTTCTTGAAAATCCCGGCGGCCGCGCATCACGCAAAATCCAAATTCAATCCAATGCCGACATCGGAGCCAACGTGGCTAGCGGTTCCTATCCCGCCGGTGCCATGGTCGTAATCCCATGCAGCGTGGGCACCTTAGCCCGCATCGCAAATGGCATCGCCGCTCAACTCATCGAGCGCGCTGCCGACGTCTCTCTCAAAGAGAAGCGTCCCCTGGTGCTGTGCGTTCGCGAGACGCCACTCAATAAAATCCACATCCGCAACATGTACCGGGCCGCCGACGCCGGTGCGACCGTCTTTCCGCTGATCCCTGCCTTGTACAACCGTCCCGCCAGCGTCGAAGTCATGGCGCGCGAGTTCGCCTACCGCGTGCTGGCCCACATTGGTCTGCCTCAGCCCGACGCCTACCGCTGGAAGGGCTGAAAAGTCTTCCACTTACACCTACTTAGGCCATCTCAGGATCATCGACATCCTGAGTCTAGGAATTCAGTGTAGAGAGCCAAAGGTGCAGGGGGCAGATGCCCGCCGGACATGTACAAGAGAGTGGCGGGCGCGCAGAGCGCAAATTTTTCCACTACTGCATCCATATCCGAACCTGTGGGAGTCCGATTTTTTGAAATCGTAAAAGCGACCGAGGGGGCAAGACACTACCAGCCCATTGGCCGTGGACGGAGCTCGGAAAACCAGAGGTCGCCGCG
>QIAK01000391.1 GCA_003225515.1 Acidobacteriota bacterium
CTTCGGCAAAGGCCAGCCACGCTTGTGCTTGTTTCAAATCGGTTTCGGTCGCCTCGGCAAAGTCTTCCTTCTTTTCGGTTACGAATTTCTGGTGTATGGCTTCGATCGCCGCCACATCCTTGCGCACTTCCTCCGTTTGATGGAGGTGCGCGGCGCCGATTGCCTTCGCCCAATAGCCGGAGGAATCTTCGGCGGTGCCCGGAACTGGCACAGGCGTAAGCGCCGCGGCTGTGGCCCAGTCTCGCATTTCGAGTGGATACAGCGCGGCAAAATGCGCCTTCGTGGCCAGGTGCGGATCAAATCCAATGCCGTACATGTCATTCATCTCGGGCATTTGATTGACTTCGTCCATCAGGGCGCGGGCATCGGCTTCGCGTCCACTTTGAAGGTAGGCATAAAAAAGAAAATCCATGGCGTGAAACTGGTGGCCTTCACCTCCCATGTGCATGGCCGCCGACTTGCGAGTGGCGGCGATGGACGCGAGGTTGGAATTGATGTCGTCCGGCCACAGGCCGACTCGGGCAAAGATGTGAGAAGGCATGTGCAGCGCATGCGGTGCGGCCGGCGCGACCTGCGCGTAGCGGCGTGCGGCGGGGATGCCCAATTGCGCCAATTGCGGCTTATCGTAACTGTGGATCAGATAGTGCGCCACGCCGGGATGATCCGGCTCGATGGCGAAGAGTCTTTCGAGAATCGCGGCGGCTTGCTTGCGGTTTGCGAACGTTGCATCTTTGTGCGGCTCGGAAGCGAGCAACGAGAGCGCATAGAACGTGGCCGCTTCGTGATCGTCAGGATAGGACTCGTACACCTTCTTCATCGCCTCGGAGTAGGCTTTGGCGCGGGCCTTGTGGTCGGATTTTTCTGAATCGCTGTAAAACGCAGTGATCGCGGCAATAAAAGCCTGCTCGCGCGGCGTCGCCTTCACGGCCAGTTTTTTGGCGGTATTCCCTTCTTCCATCCCGCGCGCGATCACCTTGGCATCGGGCTCGTTCCACAGTTGATGCCAGATGCTCATGGCAATTCCCCAATGGGCCATGGCGCACTTGGGATCGTCCTTCGCGATCTCGATAAATTCTTTTTCGGCTTCTTCGTACCAGAACGAGTGCAGCAGCGCGACCCCGCGGGTGAACGGCTTCTGCACGGACGCAGAGCAGGAGACCGGGAAATGCACGGTGCCAAGTTGAGTCTCGGTGAGGTCTTCGTGGTGATGATCCTTGTCGTCGTCGTTGGTTGGCGCGGCGAACGCGGCGACGGAGAAAAGAACGGAGAACAGCAGCAAACAGGCAATGCTTTTCATTTGATCCCTACCAGTCGTGACAGAAATTCTAGTCATGGGTACTGAAAGGGTCAAACGAGTTTAGATGCGAGCTGTGCTTCTCTGGAGAGAACGTCGTGGCCCATCGTCGCTGCAAGTCATACAAGTTCTTCGAGCTTAATCGCATGGGACTCAAAATTTTCCGCATCATCACGCCATTCATCCCACAATTCTGCCCTTCCTATTTGTGGAACACGCTAGTTCATATTCACACTCACAAGTGCCAGCTTCGATTGACTCTGCTGCTTCGATGAAATAGCTTCTCGGTGAGTTAGTAAGTCCCAGCAGAACTGCAAGCCGTCGCTACGGGTAAATCTCACCAACCCACCCGATCCTGCGACGAAACCAGGGACAAGTCGAACCGCCGATGCACCAGTACGCCGCGCACTTTGTGCCCCTGGCGTAAGCGCTATCAGTGTGCCCAAAAGGAGGGAAAAGTGTATTTGATTAACCAACCCCGGTTGTTTTTCGTCATGATGATGGTATTAGGGCTGTCAACCTTCGCATTTACGCAGGGCGAAGACACAACTCTTGACGCTAGTTCGAACGGCACCGTCAGCTGCGGTCCGCCGACTTACAGCTGTGCGCGTAACGACCTCATCGACAGCAACAATCTGAATCCGCCGCCCAGCGTTACCAACGGTAAGAACACCATCGTGACGCCCTCGGATTTCAAACTTCCGATCGTGCGCGTCACCGACAAAAATACCTACGCTAACAAGAGCCTGACCGTCACCCTCAGCGGATCGGACGGCGATAACATCTTCAACACCGACGATTCGTATCTGCTGGTTATTGATGGTGGTGGCTGGAGGTACCCTGTATCGTTCAGCCCCTCAACCCTGCAAGTGCTCAATACCAGCGCATGGCAGATCGGAACGAACCAAGTACGCTTTAGTGGGAGCGGCTCTTTCAGCCGGAGCACCCGAAACATCGTCTATGCCGTGCCGGGGAAATCCACTTCCATCACCGGCGTGAATGGCAACGGCCCCGCGCTGTATAAGCTGACTCTTTCGGGAACGGCTTCCATCACAGCGACTGGCACAAAAGTTTTTGATTTTGCAACATGCCAGGGAATGCCCAACCCCTATGACATCGGCCACGGAATCTGGAACTCCGTTCTGACGGTCAGTTCCGGGGACAAGCGTTTTGCGCAAGCCTTTTCGAACCAGAGTGGCGGACAAAACACAGGCACGGATATTACGGTCTATGACGCACCGTCAGGCCAGTGCTACCGCTACGATACCGCCCATGCGAAACTCTGTACCTCAACCGGATGCGTGCCCATGAGCCTGTCCGACGAATTCACCATCCACGAAGTCTACATGTCGCTCGATGGCAACTATCTGCGTATCGTGTTTAACAAATGTAACAAGGGAGCGTGCACAGAGGGTACGAATTCGAATCCCTACTTCTGGGAAATAGGAACGACTAACGTAACGCGTTGCTACAGTTCGACCTTGGCGGCGAATTGCACGGGACACATGATCGAAGGCCATTCCCATATCTACAATTCCACGACCTGGCCCGAGACCGGGAAACGCGCCCTAAGCGACCCTCTTTCCTACAGCTTCGTCAACACAACTCCCGATCTCAGTCCTTCAACCGACACGCACTACTCCAACAACGCCGCCGATTCCAGCGATACCGCTCCTTTCTGGGTCACAAACGTCCAAAATGTTCACACCAGTTTTGGTGGAGCAGGATGCAACAAGACCGGGAATGTGTATGAAGGCTGCACCTTTCCCGGACCGCTTTACGGAGAAATTTTCGGGATCACGCAAAGCGGAGGCTACATCCGTGCTGCGCACACCTACAACAGCGGATCATCTTCCGGCTTCAATTGCGCAAACACGATTGGAGCAATCTCGCAAACTGGAAAATTTTTCGCCTGGACGTCGGACTGGCTGACCACACTGGGCAAGGACGACAAAAGCCAGTACCGATGCGACGTATTCGTGGTGAATCTGGCCGCCGCGCAGGGAGCCACGCATTAGACGAGACCTCGCAGAGCAGATCTACACTCTGCCACGACAGGGGTGGCCCATCCTTCGCATGTTTTCGCGAAGGATGGGCCACTCCACAGCTGGATGTTCGTTTCCCCTTTATCGGCAGCTCAGTTATGTGCTTGAGCAAAGTGCAAAACATCCTGCGACGAGGCCGAGAAGGTACAAAGGATCTGCTCTGACCGTGAATCGGAGAAATACTTCAGTTTGACAAGCGGTAACATGTACTCTGGCAAGCCGAAGCCTATTGAGACGTTGTACCGCGGCTGCAGCCCGCCGCGACAAGACTGTTGGAGGCACTCTGAGTTATGGAGCGAGCGATACCGATTCTTCCAGTCGAAGACTTGGCAATAGCGAAGAAATTCTACGTCAGTGGGTTAGGCTTTCACGTGACATTCGAAGTGTCCGATGATGGCCGGTCCGGACTACTCGGGATCGAGCGTGGAACCATCCAGCTGACCCTCGATTGTCCAATGCAGGGTCATGGCCGAAACGCCTGTGTAGCGCTACAAGTGAACGATGCCGACGCCTATTACCGCGAGTGGCATGAGAAGGTCGCCGTTCTGCGAGCACCGAGAGATGAAGAGTGGGGCGCGCGGACCTTCGACCTGCTCGACCCATCCGGCATTACAATCTTTGTGATGTGGCCGGTCACTGGTACATAAGGGTAATGAGATCAGGCCAGGGCCTTGTTCTCAATTGGACGGCCTGCATTGCGGCAGCGCAGAGGTGGATCAACAGATGGTAAATGCAACTATCATTCGAGGAGAAATCGGGTCGGTTGTGACGGTCGGGGTATTTTGATGACGGAGCCATGGCTGAACACCCTGCGCTGCTCCAATCAACGCTCCGTCACTTCACTCATTTGTAAGGGCCTGTTTCATCGCTTCATCAATGTCACTCTCATCGCCGTGATTCTTTTTGTGGCGTCAAGCGGTGCTGCACAGACTCAATTGGCCCCGGGTTCGGCAATACCGTCCGATGATTTGAAGAAGTATCCCGGATTGCTGCTTGAGTTTGGCCAGCTGATGAAGAAAATTCAGGATGGCGTGCAATATCCGGCGCCGCGCGGCCAGAGCCGACTGTTGCCGTTGCTGCCGAAATCGACCGTGGTCTACGCGGCGTTTCCCAATTATGGCGAGGCCTCGCATCAAGCCCTGACAATTTTTCAGCAGGAACTCAAAGAAAATGCCGAACTGCGGGCCTGGTGGACGCATAGCGAAATGGCCTCCAATGGACCCAAAATAGAAGACGCGCTGGAAAAGTTTTTCCAGATTTCACAATACCTGGGAGATGAAATTGTGGTATCGGCATCTCTCGAAAGCCACAAATATCCGAACGTGTTGATTTTGTCGGAAGTTCGAAAGCCGGGACTTAAGAGCGTTCTGGAGCAGATGTCGAACGAGCTTGGGGGCAAGGCAGGCCCCCCAATCCGCGTATTGGACCTGCAGACACTGCCGACTACTCCCGACATACTCATCACGGATCAACTCGTGGTCCTGGTGCGCCCCGACTTCGTAATAGCAGCGCCCAATGTGGCGGCGCTGCGTAGTTTTAATGCCGTGCTCGATCACAATACACACGACTTTGCCGCAATCCCGTTCGGGCA
Organism: Acidobacteriota bacterium; assembly: GCA_003225515.1. Taxonomy (GTDB): domain Bacteria; phylum Acidobacteriota; class Terriglobia; order Terriglobales; family Acidobacteriaceae; genus Sulfotelmatobacter. Next base: position 4,931 of record QIAK01000391.1, read on the forward strand.
GCGCATGGCTCGGACCTATGAAGGTGGTGTTACGGCGGTCGCGGGCGCCGATATGCAGGAGATATTGAAGCAGGCACCGCCCGGCATTGACCAGAAGACACTGCACCGAACGGGATTCGCTGACATGAAGTATTTGGTTTGGGAGCACA
>QIAK01000392.1 GCA_003225515.1 Acidobacteriota bacterium
CAACTGGACTCGCCAATACCTCGCATTGGCTCTTCGCCTCGGATGGGGTCTACATCTATTCTTTCTCGATCGCTTCGAACGGCACGCTTAAAAGAGTTTCATCGATCAATGCCCAGCAGTACACCGGCACCAATTACATCGAAGTGGAGTCTCTATTCCTCGACCATACGGGTTCAACCCTGTATGCTTTGAACAATGATGGCGCAGGTAATCTTGCCATTCAATTCTTCAAGAAGAACTCCACAACTGGCGCTCTCAGTTACTTCGGGACAACAACGCCCGGCGCGACTCTCGAGGCGTTTATCGGCAACAACGTGTATGCATATGGGGCGTCGTGCATTCAGTTGAGTGCAGTTTGGTCTGCCTACAGTCGAAGCAGCGACGGAACTCTAACCAGATTGAGCATAGATCCAACGATTCCGACGAATCCAAATGGCAACTATTGTCCAGACGGAGACGCGGCTGATCCGGCGAGCGATCTCGCCGTCGCGTTCCTTCTGGAAGGGGCCCCCCCGGTCCAACTCGGCGTCTACACGGCAGATAGTTCTGGCAATCTGAGCACAAATAGCACATACCAGAACATGCCGGTCGCGTCTGTAGGTTACCCTAATCGGCTGTTGGCGTCGCCTGCGGGAAACCTGTTGGCTATTTCAGGGGACCAGGGATTGCAGGTGTTTTACTTCAATGGCAGTAATCCGATTACTTCCTACACCGGATTGATCGCTGCTCACGCAATTTACGATCTATCATGGGACAATCACAACCACCTGTACGCTATCGGCTCGGGGAAGGTAAACGCCTTCAGGGTCACTACGACGGGTTACAAGCAGGCGTCAGGCTCGCCCTATTCAATTAACGCAGAGGCGATCACGGTTCTATCCAAGTAAGGCCGAGGCGGTGTTTCTTGCGGATTGCAGGCGTTCCTTCGGGAACGCCTTTTTGTTGCTTGCCCGGATACGACCGGAAGCTTCGCCCATGCGGGACGATCGAAGGCGACCGTTTCTACATGAGCCGGTGAGCTCTCTACGTATTTTCGGGCAAGAATCCTAGCGGGCCTCAGTAAATCCCCTTATCCGCACCGCTCACACCCGGCCGGGAAAGCCAACCCTTCTTATCTTGAGCCGCATCCGATGTTCGCGCGATTTGGTTCTCCGCCCTCTGGTTGCCCGCCTATCCAGGTTCCTGTCGTTGCGAACTTTCTAAGTCAACTCAGCCGGAGGAGAACCTGATATGAAATACGCTCTCAAGCTAGTCGCTTGTCTGATCGTCACTTTTTGCGCCGTCATGCTGGCCGCTCAGGAGCCATCCACTCATGACGCAGCTTCGCAACCCACTACTTCTACCAACGCATACGTGTACGTGATTAGCCGACTCAGCAACAATACTTCCGAACTTGACGGCTACAGCGCCGATTCCAACGGAGCCCTGACCCGCCTTGCAGGTTCGCCTTTCTGGACGAGCACCAGCGTCTATGCGACTGGACTCGCCAATACCTCGCATTGGCTCTTCGTCTCGGATGGAGTGTACATCTATTCTTTCTCGATCGCTTCGAACGGGACTCTCAAGCAAACTTCGTCGATCAATGCCCAGAATTACACGGACTCCACTTGCGGCGAGGTGGGTTCTCTTTTTCTCGACCATACCGGCTCAACGCTGTACGCTCTCAACATTTACAGCGATTGCGCGAACAACACAATTCAGTCCTTCGCTAAAAACTCCTCAACTGGCGCCCTAACTTATCTGGGGGATACCTCGCCCAGCGCCGCATTGTGGGGTCCAGTCTCTTTCATCGGAAACAATCTGTACGCTTATAACGCCAGCTTCATTCAGATGAGTGCGGCTTTCTATGCTGTGGTTCGAGGCAGCAATGGAGCACTGGCCACATTCGCCATAAATCCAGCAATTCCCACTAACCCCAATGGTAACTATTGTCCGGACGGGCAGGCTGCTGACCCGGCGAGTAACGTAGCTGTTGCGTTCATCCTGGAATGTCAACCTCCGGCTCAACTGGGTGTCTACACCGCCGACAGTTTCGGCAACCTGACGACAAAAAGCACGTACCAGAACATGCCGACCGCAGCCGTAGGTCTTCCCGAGGCGATGACGGCATCACCCGCCGGCAATCTGCTGGCGGTCGGGGGATCGACTGGATTGCAGGTGTTTCACTTCAACGGCAGTAATCCAATTACTTCTTACACCGGATTGCTCGCTGTTCACGAAATTTGGTCGCTGGCCTGGGACAATCACAACCACCTGTACGGGATTAGCCCTTCTGGACGGCTTTACGCGTTCAGGGTCACGACCACAGGTTACAAGCAGGCTTCCGGCTCGCCGTACTCAATCAGCAGCCCGCAGGCGATCACGGTTTTGTCTAAGTAAGACAGAGGCAATCTTTCATGCGGATTTGCAGGCGTCCTTTCGAGGGCGCCTTTTTGTGCTTGCAGGGTGTGACTTTTCTGAAACGATCGAGAGTCTTTCAGAAAGCCGGCACATTTCAATGAACTTTGGAATCTCAGGCTTTCCGATCTCGTAGAGGGGAGATCGATCCTTCTCTCCAACCTGACGTGTGGCTCCGCTCCGGGATGAGCCCTAACACTGGGCGTCGAATATGCTAGATTGGGTTTCGCGGGCCTATAGCTCAACGGTTAGAGCAGCAGACTCATAATCTGTTGGTTCCAGGTTCAAATCCTGGTGGGCCCACCATCCCCACTCAAAGGCTGCGACACGCTTCTTCGTTTCCTGGAACTGTACTCAGGGTGGTCACGGCAACGCTGACATTCGTTGAGTGGGAGATCCTTCGCTCCGCCTGAAGAACGGCTCCCCTCAGGATGACGCCGGTCTCAGTGGAACGGCCTTCGGCGCTCGGTTTTAGCGCGTTCACCGCTCGGCGTTCAGCGCTCGGCTTCAGTACTCGGGGTTTATTGTTCGGGCTGCAGTGATACCCAATGCGTCGGTATCCGCGCGATCTCCTGTAAAATAATTTAACGGGCTTTGATTATGGAATTGCAATCAGTGTCAGCGGAAATCGATATGCTTCGCGGAGTCTATGCGGCGTTCAACCGGCGGGAAATCGAAACGGTGTTGAAGTCAATGCATGACAATGTCGATTGGCCCAACGGTATGGAGGGCGGGCGCGTGCTCGGTAAAGCCGCTGTCCGCGATTATTGGACTCGCCAGTTTGAAGTGCTCGATCCGCAGGTAGAGCCCCAGAACTTCAGGGCGGAATCGGATGGACGCATCGCGGTCGACGTCCATCAGGTGGTCCACGACAATAACGGGAAGTTGCTGGTCGATCACATGGTGCAGCACGTCTACGAATTTCGGGACAGCCTGATTCAGAGCATGGAAATTCGGCCTTAAAGATAAGCGAGGAAAATCATGGCGCACACGGTATTTTGCGTAAAGTTCAAAAAAGATTTGCCGGGGCTCGACGAACCTCCGTTCGATAACGACTTGGGACAGAAAGTCTATGACAACGTCTCGCAGGAAGCCTGGAAGATGTGGATGGAGCATTGCAAGATGCTGCTCAATGAATACCGCTTGAATCCCGCACGGCGCGAGGATCAGGAAGTCATCGTCAAACAGATGGAGCAATTTTTCTTCGGGGAAGGCTCGGCCAAGCCGAAGGAGTATGTTCCGCCAACTTCCTGAACCGCGGGCTTTCACACCAAAATCCTTAACCACGAAGGGCACGAAGCTTCACGAAGAAAAACTAAAGACAGGTAAATTCTTCTTTGTTCCCCTTGGTATTCATTCGTGTTCTTCGTAGTCTATGTCGTTCTGCTGGTTGCATCATTCTCCCGCCGCTTTCGCTTCCAACGCGCCTTCTCACTGCTACAATTCGCTGTTTCTTATTCTCAGGGCGTTGGGTGCGAACTTCAGGGCTCACAAACACGTACTGTTAAGTGGACGGGCTGGAAGAGGCCTCAGGATGTCGAATCTTTCAACCCATTGTCCAAGTTAAAGTCTCAGTCGTTTTTGCAGATTTCCGGGGAGTGCAAGTGGAAGACGTCCAGGTCGTCGCGATGCTGGTCCGGCGCTGTATTGCCGGGGACTCCGCCGCCTGGGAGGAAATCGTGCAAACCTATCATCGCCGCATCTACAACATCTGTTATCGCTTTGCGGGATCGGGCGACGACGCCCAGGACCTCACCCAGGAGGTCTTCATCAAGATGTACCGCACACTTTCGAGCTATGACCATACCAAGGGAGCGTTTGTCACCTGGGTGACCACCATCACGCGCAACCTGCTGGTCGATCATTTCCGCAAGACCAAGCAGGACCGGATGACCGATTCCATGGACACCCCGGCCTCAGAACATGAGGACGCCCAGCCGCTCAGTGAGCAAATTCCTGACCATTCCGCTGCTGCGGACGCACGCGTACGCAGCCGGGAGGTCAGCGAGACCGTACATGCGGCTCTGGCCAGGCTATCGCCAGAGCTTCGGGAAGCAGTGATTCTAAGGGACTTACAAGATATGGACTACCGTGAAATAGCTGCTGTTTTGAAGGTTCCGGAGGGTACCGTGAAATCACGAATAAATCGAGGGCGAGCGGAACTTGCACGCCTATTACAACGTACCTATAGGCAGGTGATGTGATGCCAGACCACACCAGTAACGGAATGCAGTGTAACGAGTTCGATGTGCTGCTCACGGACGCCCTCGATGGCGTTCTGAGCGGGACGGGACTCGATCGCTTCCAGGCGCACGCGCGGAGTTGCGCGACGTGTGGTCCGCTGCTCGCAGAAGCTGAAGCGGGCCGCAGCTGGCTGAAAGGTCTCTCGGAAGTCGAGCCTCCAGTCAACCTGGTGATGAACATCCTGGCATCCACTTCAGGCATTGACACGCAACGGCTGCGAGTGACTACGCGATCGGCCCAACCACACATTTCGTGGTGGGAGCGGACGCAGGCCTCGCTGCTGGAGCCGATCTGGGCGACTGTCCGCCAGCCACGCTTTGCCATGTCTTTTGGTATGGCATTCTTTGCGCTATCAGTGGTGTTGACCGTAGCCGGAGTTAGACCTGCTGATCTGCGGCAGGTAAGCCTGCGGCCATCGGCAATACGGCACGCGTATTACTCCACGCAAGCCCACGTCGTGCACTATTACGAGAATGTCCGGATCGTTTACGAAGTCGAGTCGCGCGTTCGCGAACTCAAGCGCAACGTCGCACCCGCTGAACCCGGCCGCAGAGAATCCCGGCCGGCGCCAAAGAAAGATGACAAGAACGACACAACACAACAGCCCGAGCAGAAGCAGGAGCGCAACTACAGCCAAACCAACAGCAATCTCATTCTGGCCAGCGCTCACCGGGGACCATTTCTCAATGGGTTTAACGCTTGCGATCTGCCTGTAGTGTCGGTGAGCACGTACAGGAGGTTGGTATGAACTGCGCCACTCATAGCGATACCGCTGCAGTGGCCTTCTGCCGCACTTGCGGAAAGCCACTTTGTAATCAATGCACCCGCGACGTCCGCGGAGTGATTTACTGCGAGGCCTGTCTGGCCGCGCGCATGGAAGGATCAGCCCCGGCTGCAGGATTCGTTCCCCCGGCCCAAACGGTCTATCCACCAATGGGCGGAGCGTCTGTGCCTCCGCGTCCTCCGGTGAACCCTGGCCCGAATCCCACAGTGGCCGGAATTCTGGGCGCCATTCCCCTCGGTCTGGGCGCGGTTTATTGCGGCCAATATGCGAAGGGTCTTGCCCATCTGGGAATTGTTGTTCTGGCGATTGTCGGGCTGTCGTCCGATTTGCCATGGCAAGCCGATACAGCTTTGGGAATTTTTCTCGGGTTCTTCTGGGTGTACCAGATTATCGACGCGGTTCGCACAGCACGGGCGATTCAAGCGGGCGAGCCGGTTCCCGATCCATTCGGACTGGCGCAGACCTTCGGCACCGGAGAGAAGTTCGAGACCACGAAAGTACCCGGCGCCGCCGCCGTTCTCATCGGCTTGGGCGTGCTGTTCCTGATCAACACAGTTTCCGGTCATCCTGATCGTTCTGGGTGTGTGGCTTTTTGCAAAACACTGGGGACTATTGGGCGGATATCGCCCCTACTGTGTCTGTGAACAGTGCCGCACACGCAAGCTTATGGGTCCGGCCATTCTCGTGACCATGGGCGTGCTGTTCTTGCTCGACAATGTTTCCGGCGTAGAGTTTCACAGAACGTGGCCTGCAATCCTGCTGGTGATTGGGGTGGTCAAGCTGGTGCAGAGCAACTCTTCATCGGAGGGACACGTTGGCCCATTGCCTCCGGGATCCACCGGCTACCCGCCGAATACTCCGCCGCCTCCAGCGGTGCAGAGTACCGAGACACCCTCTTCTGGCGAGGTGAAAAATGTCTAGTCCTGTAATGACTCCTGGCGTTCCGCCGGTAGCTCCACCGCCGCGCCGCCACCGCTCTTTGGCCGGGCCATTCGTGCTGATTGTGCTGGGAATCGTTTGTCTGCTTGGCACCATGCGCGTGCTATCTCTTTCACGGCTGGCGCACTTGTTCGCCAACTACTGGCCGCTTCTGCTTATTTTTTGGGGCATCATCAAACTGCTGGAACACCAGCGCGCCCAGCGCGAGGGAACTCGTGCTCCCGGCATTAGCGCGGGGGGAATTTTCCTGGTCGTGATCATCGTAGTGTTTGGCTTGATCGCAACTCAGGTGGAGCGGGTGAACTGGTCGGGAATTCGCGATAATTTCAACATCGATGACAGCGATTTCTCCGACATTTTCGGACAAAGCTACAACTTCAACGATCATCTCGAGCAGGACTTCCCTGCCGGGGCCAGTTTGAAAATCATTTCCACTCGTGGCGCGGTCAGCGTTCATGCTTCGGACGATAACAAAATCGCTGTAGTAATCCGCAAACGCGTGGGTGCCTCAAGCCGGGAGGATGCGGACAAATACAACAGTGAAACCAAACCCACCATCAGCACCATAGGTGGGCTGGTTACGCTTGACGCCAAATCGGAAGGCGCCGGAGATCATCCCATCGAGACCGACCTCGATATTTCCGTTCCGCGCAAGGTGCAGGTATCGGTAATCTCCCGCCGCGGAGATGTGAACCTCTCGGGTCGCGATGGCGGCGTTGACATCTCCGCGCAGCATTCAGACACCTCCGTCGAGGACGTGACTGGCAATGTCAAGGTGAACCAGGAAAAAGGCACGGTCAAAATCGAGCAGGTCACTGGCGATGTGCACGTGCAAGGCCGAGTGAATGAAGTCTCGGTCGCCGATGTGAAAGGCTCGGTACAACTGGATGGCGAATTTCAGGAGAGCGTAAAACTCGCTCGCATCGCCAAGTCGGTAGTCTTCAAATCTTCGCGCACGGATATGGAGTTCTCGCACATCGAGGGCACTCTCGACCTCAATTCCGACGAGCTTCATGCCGAGCAGATCACGGGGCCGCTGCACCTTACAACTCGCTCGAAAAACGTCCGGCTCGATGAAGTTTCCGGCGATGTTCGGTTGCAGGACGATAACGGCGCCATCGAAGTCGGGATGCGCACAGTTGGCAACGTGCAAATCGACAGTCGCAACGGCGATATTCAGTTAAGCCTGCCCGACAAGGCTGGATTTCGGCTGGATGCCCGCGCACGCGATGGCGAGATTCAGTCGGATTTCTCTGAATTGAAAGTCGATAACGGCGAGCACGAAGGCAAAGCCAGCGGAAGCGTGGGGAACGCGTCGTCCCACATCGTTCTCAATAACGAGCACGATGGTATCGAGATCCGCAAAGCGAGTTCACAGCCGCCAAAGCCGCCGGAGCCTCCGACTCCAGGTAAAAGTGGAAAGGCGCTGACCGCGCCGAAGGTGAAAGTGGAGCCGACGGAAAACTGAGACTTGACCAGTCGTTTTTTTATTGGCGGGAATGGTGCAGCTTTCGTCGCCCAGGGTTGAGATTTGCAATCGCCCAGGTGACTCCCGCGAATGCGTGCCGATGCGGCCCGCCCGAAGTGAGGCCCGCTTCAAAGCCACCATCGATTACCAGCCGCGGAGTAACGGTGTAGGTCAGCGCCCACAGCGAAGATGCGAAACCCGTTGTGGACCGGTTCAGTGCGGTGTCGCCGTAAAACTCGCCAGTGAACTGAAGCCCGCCGTGGATTCCATGTGAAAACGCCAAGTTCAATTGCTGGTTCTTGTCGAAGCCGGAAGCACTTGGGCGTCCGATAAGAAATCGAGTAAGGTTGAAATCGAAATGAAATTTTGCAATGTCCTTGCTTGCGAGAAAAGTAATCGCGTGATCGACGCGCCCAGTTCCCAAGGTATCCTCTGTCGTGGCCGAGGGTATCTTCACGGCGTAGCCGAATGCCAGCGTCGGAACCCATTTCGTCTGCCGGTAGACTCGTATTTGGGGACCCAGCCAACTATCTCCGAAACTTCGATGCCTACCACTCGCGTCGGTCTGCGACAAGAAAGAGGTCGTGTTCCAACGCAACTCAACGTCGCAAAGCATCCCAAACTTTAACAGACCACCCGCGGACGCCTGCTGCACTCCTACGTCGGGCCAAAACTGATCCCATCCATATTCCAGCTCTAGAACGCCATATTGGGTGATATCTGCGGGGTTGGCGACTGTCGGCCGGTTCGGATTGGCAGCGATGGAATCCGCGTAGCAGCCGGTCTGCTTTCCCATCCACTGCCCAACGGCTGGATGGCTCGTAGCGAGGCACGCCGCTAACGCGGCAAGGGCGATGCGCAGTGTCTCACCCCTTCGGCGCGTCCTCTGCCCTATCAGCGATTGCACTTTTCCTGCACGAGTTGCTCGGCGCGCCCCAGCACCTCGTCCTCACTCATTGAACTGGAGTTGATGACCACCGCATCCGCAGCCGCTACTAGCGGAGATGCAGCCCGGGTGCGGTCGCGACGGTCGCGCTCGCGCAAGTCGGCCGCAACGTTCGCGGCCACTTCGCCCTTGATCTTGTGCTGCTCCATGCGACGCTGCTCTCGCACCACCGGATCGGCATCGAGAAAGATCTTCAGATCGGCATCGGGAAAAACCTGCGTTCCTATGTCGCGGCCTTCCATGACCACCCCACCGCCTGCTCCCATTTCCCGCTGGCGCGCCACCATCCACTCCCTGACTTTAGGATGCACCGAAACCCGGGAAGCGCCTTCCGACACGTCGCGCTCGCGAATGCGCGCAGACACATCCCGCCCGTCGAGCAGTGTGCGATTCCCGCCAATCGTCGGCTCCAGTTGAATGCGGGCGTTCTCCGCCAGCTTGAGCAGCGCGGCCTCATCATCGAACGAAGCATCGCGATCGATGGCCTTCAGCGCCAGCGCGCGGTACATGGCACCACTCTCCAGGTTCACATACCCCAGCTTTCGGGCCAGCCGTGAAGCAATCGTGCTCTTGCCCGCCCCAGCCGGTCCATCAATGGCGATGATCAACTTGCGTGGCGCCGTTGCGTCGTTAGAATGTGCATCGCTCATGGAAGCTAAAGATTGTACACAACTCACGTGGCGCCAGCCGCGTCGGTCCCGCGGAAGCGGAGCGAGCGTCAATTCTTGGCTTAATGCTTAACCAAGCTCACGCAGTCGAGATCTCCCGCACTTGCTCTGGAGTCCATCCCGCTTCCCGCAGCTTACGAATGCTCAAGGCATCGTGGCGCTTCGCGAGGCGGACACCGGCCTCGTCTCGAACCAGATCGCAGTGATAGTAATTCGGCGTTTTGAGACCCAGCGCGCGAAACAAAAGAATTTGCCGCGCAGTGGACTTCAGCAGATCAGCTCCGCGCACAACTTCTGTGATCTGCATGGCTGCGTCATCCACGACAACGGCCAGTTGGTAGGCCGGCACATCGTCGCGCCTCCATACGATGAAATCCCCGAAATCTCGACCCGCAATCATTTGTTGCGGCCCCAGATGCAAATCCGTAAAGCAAATCTCTTCTCCATCGGGAACCCGGAACCGCCAGTTCACTCCTGCGGGAGAATTCCACGCCTGGGGAGGCTGAGTTTCGTGCACGCGGGACGGCCGAAACGGCTCTCCGCTCATGGCCTGTGAAAATGTCCGAGCGGGACGGCAACGTCCAGGATAGATCGGCTCGTCATCGGTGTCATTGGGGGCCCCGGCGGCGGCCGCAACATCCTTGCGCGAACAAGTACAGGGATAGATCAGCTGAGAGTCGCGGAGTTTCTTCCAGGCTTCGAGATAGAAATTGCGCCGCTCGCTTTGCACATATGGACCAAACCCTCCGCCACGCTCGGGACCCTCGTCCCACTCAATCCCGAGCCAGCGCAAGTCCTCGTACATGGCGTGAACGAACTCGGGACGACAGCGCTGCGAGTCGAGGTCTTCATTGCGAAAGATTAATTGTCCGTGATGCTCGGCGGCACGTTGCGCCGCGACCCAGAACGTACGCGCGTGGCCAAGGTGCAGGAGGCCGGTCGGTGAGGGCGCAAGGCGGCCGCGGTAAGATTTACGGGAATCGACAGAGTAAGATGCGATCACTGAGTTCTAGGTGATGGCCAATTGCAGCGGTTCGGCAATGGAAAGCGATGCCGCGTATTCGATGTGCAGGACTCTTCTCGGAACATGCGAATGCGACTTTGACGATGCATGGATTAACAGCGGCCTCATCGCCACAACTCCGCCTTTCGCGACAATGCAGTCGAACGGCATTGTCCTCTGAACCACCTCGTGGACATGATCGTCACTCACCACGCCGAGACTATGCGTTCCCGGCAGAACACGAAGCGGACCGTTCGATGCAGCGGAGTCATCGAAATGAACCCGCAAAGCGAGTACCTGAGCCAAAGCGTATGTCGGCGCGTGCGCATAATGGACTCCGTCCTTCACCGACCAGGGGCCCCATCCCGGGCATTCCAGTCGAGCCCTTACCGGCAAGGCAGTGTCCTGATGCCATACCACGAGCCAATTCGATCGCGGAGACTTATCAAACAGAGTCGCACGAAATGGAAATGCGTTCGGGCCCAGAACTCCACGCGCCAGTTCGATGAGTTCAGGTTGTCGTGAGAGCTCCGCAATTGGAGGAAATCCAAGCGCATGTCTTACGCCTGCTCGGCTGCGCCGCGGCGCAAGTGCATCGAGGTCTTCCGAAAGGTGGTCTAGATATTCGTGCCGGAATATCCCAGGCAGAATGGCTAAACCGGTTTTCTCGATTGCTGTTTGCCAGTCCATCTAGTCGTGGATCGCTCTTTAGGCCGAGGAATTGGTGCCGGAACCACGGGTGCCTTTTCCGGCGTAATCTGCAGCATCGATCGTCCGCTCACGTGCACGAAGCTTAACTCTCGCGCGGCCAGCAGGGCGTTAACGGCATCTTTCACTCTGGATCGCGCGACGAAATTGCCGAAAAAAATCTCCAGGTCGGATTGCTCGATCGCGATCACGCAATCCAGATACTTCGACAACAGCGCCGTAAGCGCCTCCTGAACCGAAAGACCGATGCCTTGTTTCACCGCCTCCGGCGCCCAGCGGTAGAGGACGTCCCAGATCGAGCCTTCGCCGGCTTTGTAGTCGACGCGCGTAATGCGCAGCCTGGACCACAATTCGCCCAGCGCGCCGTCCAATGCCGGCAAGGATACGCTGCCGCCCAGCGCACCCTGCAGCTTCTCCTTTGAAATCGGCCCATCGCGGCTTATCAACTCGAAGGCGTCGCAGGCCAGCGCGGAATAAGCCGACCGCGAACCCGCCTTGGGCGCCTGCTTGGGATTGCGCTCTCCCATCAGCGCATAAAAATAAGGGAACGCCGAAGCCGTCACTAGAAACCCATTGTTCTCGTCGAACAGGTTGGCCTCGAATGCGTTTCGCTCGCGCAGCAAACGGACCATCAATTCTGTCGCCTCGGCGGCGCGGGGATCCTTGAAGGCATGCTGCCACTCTGGAAGGCGACTGTCCGATCCGACGAACGCTCCGATGAACGTGGGGACCAGCAGGGCTGGGCGCTTGGGATACATCAGGCAGAAGCCAACCTCTTCCAGAAAAGCGCGCGCCTGTTCGATCGTCCGGATGGGCTTGCCATCCAGTCGCCATTTCTCGCGCCGCAGTTGCTGTAGTTCGAGATCGGTCATGGGTGAATCAGCTCTCAGCTCTCAGCGTCATTTCAGTTCTCAGTTCTGCAACTCTCGGCGAAGCCCCCCGTATGCAACTCACACAGAAATCCCGATTCCCTGTTCAGTTGGCTGAAAGCTGAAAGCTGAGTTCCGCTAAATCCTCTTAAACGCTTTCTGAATGTCCTTTACAGAATACCGCAGCACGACCGGACGGCCGTGGGGGCAGGACATGGGGTGATCGGTTTTAGCCAGTTCGACCAGCAACCATTCCATTTTATTTTGTTCGAGCGGCATATTCACCTTGATGGCGGCGTGACACGCGATCGAGGCTGCGATGCGGGCACGAATCTTCTCCAGATTCAGGGACTGCTCCTCGCGGGAGAACTGGTCAAGCAATTCGTGCAGCATGTGCTCGACCGAGCCGGCATCCACGCCCGCTGGCGCAACTTTGACCGCCAGACTGCGAGCACCAAAGGGTTCAGCTTCGAATCCGTTGAATTGCAGCTCGTCGGAAATTTCGGAAAACGCGGCCTGCTGCGCCGGGGACAACTCCAGTACGATCGGCATCAGCAGCCGCTGGCTCCCTACTTTCTGTGCCGCCCGTTCCTTGAGCACGCGTTCAAACAGGACACGCTCGTGCGCGACGTGCTGATCGATAATCCATAACCCATCTTCGTTCACTGCCAGTATGAACGAATTTCTAATCTGCCCCAGCGGCTTGAGCGTGCTCAGTGATGCCAGCGTCGGCTCCTCCTGGTTCACATCCAGTGCGGGAGCGCAGCTGTTGTCAGGAATGGCTTCGAGCCCGCGCGCGACGGGGACTGCCGCGTTCGCTTCCACTGCGATTCCGCCTTCGAACCGGAAGCGCGCTGAAATTTGCGGCGGCACGGGCGCATGCGGGCGTCCGGCTCCGTGCCTTCAGCATGCGGAAATCCGGCATCCGGAAGCCTGCTATCAAGCGGCTCCCAGATTTGTGCTCCGGGAACTAACGCTCCAGTGGTCAGGGGGCCTGGCGCCATCGCCCCTGGAGTGAGCGATGTGCTGGCAGTCGCATGGGCGTGCATTTCCGCCACAAACTGCGGAACCGGACGCGCCTTCATCAGCGCCGCCCGGACCGAGTCCCGCACGAAGTCATGCATCACACTCTGCTGCCGGAAGCGAACTTCAGTTTTTGAGGGATGAACGTTCACGTCCACTTCGCCCGTGGGCAACTCCAGGAACAGCAGTACCACGGGATAGACGCTGGGTGGAATGATGTTACGGTAAGCCTCGGTCAGCGCATGCTGGATCAAGCGATCGCGAATGGTGCGGCCATTCACGAATACGAAAATCGAGTTGCGATTTAGTTTTTGGATTTCGGGCTTCGAAACGAAGCCATGAATGCGCATTTCGCCGGGATTTGTGGGCACGACTGGTTCGCCGTCTTCGTCGATTTCCTTGCGCCGCCAGGGTGGCGGCTGGGGCAATCCAACGCGTTCGAGAGCCTGCCTCGAGGCCACCGCGATTAACTGGTCCAGCGTTTCCTTGCCAAACACCTGGTAGACGCGCTCGCTGTATCCCGCCACGGGAGGGGCGACCAGCATCGCATTAGCGGCCGAATGCAGTTCGAAATGCTTCTCGGGATGCGCCAGCGCATAATGCGTGACCAGCGATGCGATGTGCGACAACTCGGTCGACTCAGCTTTCAGGAATTTCTTACGCGCCGGAGTGTTGAAGAAAAGATCGCGAACCGTGATCGACGTACCCAGCGGCAGCCCGGCTTCTTCCACCCGCGCGATTTTGCCGCCATTGATTTCAACCACCGTGCCAGCGGCTTCTTCTTGCGCGCGCGTCTCCAGACGCAAGCGCGACACCGAGGCAATCGAGGGCAGAGCCTCTCCGCGAAAACCCAGNNNNGATCTTCTGTGTTCTTGATCTTTGAGGTGGCGTGGCGCTCAAAAGCCAGCATGGCGTCGTCGCGCACCATGCCGCATCCATTGTCGGTGATCTGGATCAGCTTCTTCCCGCCCGCCTCGACGCTGATCTTGATGCGGCTCGCGCCCGCGTCGAGGGAGTTCTCGAGCATCTCTTTGACCACGGATGCAGGCCGCTCCACCACCTCGCCGGCGGCGATCTGGTTGGCAACGGTCTCGGAAAGAACGTGGATGCGGCCCATGGGCAGTGTAGCCGGGGATCAGGGATTAGGGATCAGGGGCTAGTGGTCAGTTTCGCAGATGGGGGTGAGAAAAACAAAGCACCGATGGGCTTTGCTTCTACGCCGACAGTTGCGGTATGGGAGATCCCTCGGCGCGCTGGAGAAAGCGCGCGCCCGCGGGATGACTGCCAGTGGCACGGGGCAAGGCCAAAGGTCCGAGGTCCGAGTTCGACGTCCGTTCCTGCGAGCAAGGCGGGCTTGCCCCGGCTTTGCCGCTTCTGACAGGGGTTTTGGGCGGATATTCGGGAGTGTCAGGCAACTCTGGATTGGGGGTTGGCCTCTTATACGAGCCCAAAAAGGGGACTTCCCAGGAGGTTGCGCTGTGCTGCATCGATCTTTGCTGTTCAAGATGTTTGGACTGTTTTTGTTTCTGACGTGCTCCCTTTCTACCGTTTTTGCTCAACATATTGTGGCCCAGGTTCCTGTGGGCTCGGAACCGCGCGGCGTAGGTGTGAACCCGATGTCCGGCATCGTCTATGTCGCGAACGTCGGGAGCGGGACGATCAGCGTATTGCGCAAGGCCTCTGTGATCGCTACGATCCCGGTGGACACGCTTCCGTTCGTGGTGGCGGTCAACAGCAAGACGAATCGCATTTACGCTGCAGGATGCAACTTCAACACTGGCGCCGGCAGCATGGTGGTGGTGATTGACG
>QIAK01000288.1 GCA_003225515.1 Acidobacteriota bacterium
TGGTGTCGAACAGTAAAGCCCTTCCTGCAGTGCCATATTTTG
Organism: Acidobacteriota bacterium; assembly: GCA_003225515.1. GTDB lineage: Bacteria > Acidobacteriota > Terriglobia > Terriglobales > Acidobacteriaceae > Sulfotelmatobacter. The sequence goes on from QIAK01000288.1 coordinate 43, forward strand.
GCATCGATTACAACGTCGGCACTCCTTTTGGCGCGACCGCGATCAGTCACGGCATTGGCAGACTTTGTGATACGCCCGGCGCGGAGTGGTCATTCGTTCAGACCTCGGCATGCGGCACGTCTCCCTGTCCAGGTTCTTTCAATTGGACGACGGTGGATAACACACTCTCGCTAATGCAGACGAATGGAGTCTACACGGCGCAAATTCCGCTCTCGCGCACGCCCAATTTTGCGAGTTCGAATGCCGCAAATACGAGCTGCAACTACTACAAGACGAATGGAAGCGGAGGCGCCGCTGCCGGACAATGCGATCCACCCAAAGACCTCAACAGCGACGGCACCGGGCTGAATCAGTATTGGCGAGACTGGGTGGCAGCGTACGCTTCGCACGTGAATGCCGCGGGATACACAAACACGCACGCCCGAGTCGCTTACTGGGAAATTTGGAACGAACCGGATTCAGCTGGGTTCTGGACTGGCTCCATGGACCAATTGATCCGGATGCAGGAGGATGCGTACTGCATCATCAAAGGCGGATCCTTTACGGTTCGAGCTACGGGCGAGAGCTGTACTCAGGTGCGGAGCGCAGTAAAGAGCGTGGCCGTAAGTGGTCCGATTGATTCCACAGCGCTGATATTGATGCCGTCCTATCATGCTCAGCCCACGAGCATTCAATTGGCGCAAGCCTTCTTGTATTGCACAGGTCCGAGTATCGGCGCCCATTGTCATACCGGCGGTCACTCCACCACGGATCTCATCAATTTCCACACCAAACCAGGTTCAAATTATCCTACAACGATGGAATCCGTAATGAATTCCTGGACAGCGGCAATTAAGGGATTCCTGCAGAGCGCGGAATCGTCGAAGCCTCTGTTCGGAACTGAAGGTGGATATGCTCCCAGCGGTTGGATCTCACCTTACACCACCGATTTGAATCAAGCCGCGTACATCGCGCGCTTCTATATTTTTTCCTACTATAAAGGCTTCGCAAATAATGTCTGGTATGCCTACAACACTTCAATCAATGGGCTAGGATCTCTGGCGGCTGACACCGCGTATTCTCAGATCTATAGCGGCTTGGTGGGAGCGACGTCTCTGACCTGCTCAGTAAGTGCCAACGGCACAGGCGATGCCGCACAGCCGTCTCTTTATACCTGTACATTTAACCGGCCGGACGGGACAGCCGCCCAATGGATGTGGGATACCGACAATAGCGGCCAGCCTGCCTTCTGGGACACCGGAGCGGCGAATAACCTTGAATGCCACAACGGTACGTGTCCCACGCACCCTCAATCCGTTCCGAGCACGATGTTGACGTACATCGATCTGACCGGAGTCAAGACCAGCATAAGCGGGAATCAGGTGCCGGTAGGAATTCGCCCGATTCTGGTGCAGGCAAAACCGTGAGGGTTCTCATGAGCAAGTAAAGCTGGAGCAGCGGCCTCGAAGGTCACGAGAAATAACCGCTACTCGACCGTAATCTGTTTCCCAGAGTACTGCACGACTTTATCCACCTCGTCTGCAGGACTTACGCCTACTCCATGATTCTCGCCAACCAGCACTATGCGGAACGTTCGCGTCTTAAGCACGCCGGGAAATTGTCCTTTACGATCTCCGATCGTCAAAGTATGAGCCGCATCGTTCCAGTGTAAGGGGATGGTTGCATAGGCGCCTTTTTCGTAAGCGTAACCGTCGTTTTCATCTTCATAAAGCGTGAAGACTCCATCGGCCCCACGGTAAATGCGAAGCTCGATCGGATCCGCAGCCTTTTCCGTGGACCACTCCTCCTCTGGACCGAGAGGAAGAATCGATCCCGCCCTTACGTACAAAGGCATGCGATCTAATGGCGCGATGGCGTTGATGGTGCGCCCACCGGGGAGGGTAGCTCCCGTCCAGAAGTCGTACCACTTTGCCGCCGGAAGATAGAGTTGTCTCGTGGTAGCCTCTGGGTCAGTCACCGGATTCACCAGAAATGCCGGCCCGAACATGAATTGGTCTCCGACGTTTTGAGCACGCGCGTCGGTGCGAAAGTCCATGACCAGCGGCCGCATCGTTGTGTAAGCTTCGCTGGTTGTCTTCCAGGCCAGCGAGTATATGTAGGGCAGCATGCGGTAGCGGAGACGATCGAACTTCACAAGAATTGTTTGCGCATCGGGCCCGTACGACCATAATTCGTTTTCGTCAGGATTGCGGGTTCCGTGAACCCGGAGGATAGGACTAAAAGTACCGTACTGAAACCAGCGGATGAACAGTTCGCGGAACGCCGGGTCGCTGGGATTTCCAAACACAAATCCCCCAATGTCAGTGGTCCAATAAGGAATTCCAGAAACTGCGAAATTCAGACCAGCCGGAACCTGCCGCCGAAAGCTGAGCCAGTCCGAGTTGATGTCACCGGACCATGCTGTCACTCCATTCCGTTGCGATCCAGCGAATGCGGAACGTGACAGGATGAACACTCGCTTTTTGTCCGAGGCGCTGCGTTGTCCTTCATAAACTCCCTGAGTGTCGAGCAGCGGATATGCATTGAGATAACGGTTTCCGCTACCCGCGGCCAGTTTGTGATTCAGCAAAATGTTTTCTTCTTGTCCCTCAGTTTCCGGCTCGGTTGTATCCATCCACCAGGCGTCAATCCCAATGCTGAACAAGCCTTTGTTCACTTCGTCCCAGTAATATTTGCGCGCCTCCGGACTTGTGGCGTCGTATACGGCCATCGCGTTGGTGTGGTACGGCGGCTTCGCGTACTTGAACTTCTCGATGAACCATCCCTTGTTCTGCATGTAATCGTAATTCGTGGACCCGGGCTCGAAAAATGGCCAAATCGAAATCATCAGATGAAAATTATCCTTATGGAGCTGGTCCACCATTCCCTTGGGATCGGGATAATTCTTGTTGAACACAAACTCGCCTTTGCGATTCCACCAGAACCAATCCTGAACTATGTTGTCCACCGGGATGTGCAACTCTCGATATTTGCGTGCCACACCCAGGATTTCATCCTGTGATTTGTAGCGGTTCTTGCATTGCCAGAATCCATAGGCCCACTTGCCGAACATGGGGACCTGTCCTGTGAGTTCTCGATAGCTGGCCACGATCTTGTCGAAATCCGGACCGTAGAGGAAGTAGTAATCAATCACGTCGGCGACTTCTGAGCTGATGTAAAGATAATTCGCGAACCGGTTGTTGAACCGGCTTCGCGAAGAGTTGTTCCAGAAAATCCCGTAACCCTTGCTGGAGACCATGAGAGGCACGGAGATGTTGCTGTTTTCCTGTGAGATGTCGACAGACTCTCCGCGGTAATTCCACACGCCTGCCTGATGCTGCCCCAGCCCATAGAGCGCTTCGTGCGAGCCATAGATGCTGACAAAAGATTCGGCGCGGTAAGTATCTTCTCCATTCACTTTCTCGGGCGTCATGCTGCGGGACTGTTCTTGCACCAGAGAATCGCCATGAATCTCGGCATACGCAATCGCCCCGTCTTTGCGGGTGACCGTAATCTTCAGCAGGGAGGTGCTGATGCTGACGGCATCGTCCGTGGATTGCATGTTCCACTGCGCCGCGGGCCAGCTCTCTTTGATCACGACGTAGTCAGCCCGCTTCGGAAACGATGCCGTGGGTGAGTAAAGCACCCGCACTACTGAATCCGAGCACACTTGCACTTTCAGGGTGCCGGTTCCCATGGTGAAGAGAACTCCATCCGGTTGCTGCTGAACCTTCTTGACCGGATTCATGGGAGTCCACTGCGCGTGAGCGGCCGTGGCGCTGAGCATGTAAAGAACAAATGCAATCAGGAAAAGAACGGCAGACCGCCGCGGCTGTTTATCTTTATCGATATGTGTCATGAGTTCTCGGAATCTTCCACGTCTCGACTTTACGCAGTCGCTCTTTCGGGTTTCTCAGCGAACTCTGCGGATTTCGTAAACGATTACGCAACCATGCTCCGCGAAGCATATCACGGTGCTTAAGGCTCGGAATGAGTCAGCTCGCCCTCCAGCGCAGTCTCTGCATAAGGCGCAGCAGTCACCATGTGAACTCATGAAAGAAGACCGCTCGCCAAACCGCGACCACAAGCCAAACCTCGCGCCCAGCAAGGCTTTCAGGCTATTCTGGCCCATCCGGCGCAGGCCACAAAGAACTACTGTGCCGGGCGAAAATCATATAAAATGCTCAGGCCTGCCTCCCAGGGCGCGCCATGGATTCCATAAGTTCCCCGAAAAAACTCGCCGGTCGTTACGAGATCAGGCAGATTCTCGGACAGGGTGGGATGGGCCTGGTCTACCGCGCCTACGATACCGTCGTGCGCCGCGAAGTTGCCCTCAAGACGATCCTCGATATTCCCGATCCCGCTTCGTTGCAGCTGTTCTATAAAGAGTGCGATGTGCTCGCCTCCATGAGCCATCCCAACATCGTCGAGATTTTCGACATCGGGGAATTTGAAGAAGAGGGAAAGAAGAAGCCCTACTTCGTCATGCCCCTTCTGCCCGGTACGACGCTCGATCATTTTGTTCGCAAATCGAGCCATCATCTTACTGTCGAACGCACCGTCGAAATCATTTCTCAGACCTGCCGTGGTCTGCAGGCGGCGCATGAACGCGGCCTGGTGCATCGCGACCTGAAGCCCAGCAACATCTTTGTGATGGAAGATGACTCGGTCAAGATTATTGACTTCGGGGTTGCGCACATGGCGGACGCGCACACCACCCGCGCGCAAAAAGGAACTCTGCTGTACATGTCCCCCGAGCAGATTCAACTAAAGCCTCTCACCGCGGCCTCGGATATCTTTTCTCTCGGCGTGGTCTGTTATGAAGCCCTAACCGGACGGCACCCGTTTCAAAGAACCCGCGCCGACGAGGTGGTCGAAGCCATCCTGAATCAAATTCCACCTCCCGCCTCGGAGGTGAACTCCGCAATTTCTACGCCCATCAGCCGCGTTGTCCACAAGGCAATGGCCAAGCAGGCGTGGCATCGTTTCGCCAGCGCCCGTGAATTTGGCGACACACTGAGCAAGGCATTACGCAATGAGCCCATCGAGTTCTTCGATGCGGAGCGCACCCGGCCGCGTCTGCAGCGCGCCACCAAGGCACTCACCGAGGGTGATCTTCAATTTGCCGGCGAGATTCTCGGCGAGGTCGAGGCCGAGGGACACATGGACGCCGAGATTCAATCTCTTCGTCGTCAACTCGACCATGCCGTCCGGCGCAAGACTCTATCTCAGTTGCTCGATGCGGCCCGCGCCCGTTTTGAAGAAGAGGAAGATCCGCTGGCGCTTCAGAAGTTGCAGGAGGCGTTGCAGATCGAGCCCGATAACGCGACCGCGCTGGCCTTGAAGAGCAAGATCGAGAATCGCCGCAGCGAGCGCCAAATTGAAAACTGGTATCGTCTGGCCCGGCAGCACATTGATAATCACGCCTATCCGCATGCCCGCGAAGCCTTGCAAAACGTCCTCCAACTCCGCCCGAAAGAGGCTCGCGCCCTGCAATTGCTGGCGGAGCTGGGACGACAGGAACAGGAATATAACAAGCTTCGCCAGGATAAAGAGCAGATTCACAAAGCTGCCATGGACGCGTGGCAGAAGGGCGACGTCAGCAGCGCCCTGGCCAAGTTGGGCGTGGTGCTTGAACTCGACCGCAAGGCTCCCGACTCCGTCAATCGCGAGAGCGGAGCCCGCTATCAGAGTTTCTATAACGAGGTTCGCTCCGAACACGACGCGATGAACACTGCTTATGCTGAGGCGCGCAAGCACCTCGCCGAGCACAATTTCGCCAAAGCCGTGACCACATGCCAGACCTATCTGGCCAAGTATCCAACCAACGCAATTTTTCAGGCCCTTCGCTACGACATTGAAGAGCAACAAAGGCAGGAGCTCTCTTCTCTGATCGCGCAACTCGATCGGCAGGTTGAGGCCGAGCCCGACCTCGACAAGCGCGTTAGCATTCTTCGCGAGGCCCTCGAGCAGCATCCCGGTGAACAGCATTTCGAGCGCGCCCTGCGTCTCGTGCAGGACAAGCGCGACCTGGTCAATTCCATTGTCGCCCGCGCTCATCTGCACGAAGAACAAGCCGCCTTTGGCGATGCGCTCAACGATTGGGAGATTTTGCGGACCATCTACAGCCAATATCCCGGCCTGAAATTCGAGGTGGAACGGCTGCAGAAACGGCGCGATCAACAGTCTCGCATCGAGTCCAGAACGCAGTGGATCGAGCAGATCGATTCCTGCCTTCATTCCAGCGATTACGCCCGCGCGTTCGAAATCCTGCAGTCCGCGGCCGCGGAATTTCCCAATGATGAAGAATTGAAGGAGCTGCAGAAGCACGCCCAACAGGGCGTCGAGCGTAAGACGGAAGCGCAGCGCCTCATGGCCGAAGGCCAGGATCTGTGCGCCCAGCAAAAGTCCGCTGAAGGCATTCTTCTGCTGCGCGAGGCATACGAACTCGACGAGAACAATCCTCTCGCGCGAGCGGTTCTGGCCAACACGCTGATCGAGCAAGCCCAGGCCATGGTTGAAACCGACTGGCACGGTGCGGAGAACTTAGCCAAGGAAGCTTTTGACCTGAATCCTGCACATCCCATGGCGAAGACCTTACGCACGCTTATTTTGGATCAGAAGCGCGAGAGCTTCGTCGGAGAGATTGTTTCGCAAGCCCGCAAGCTGCAGACCTCCGGAGAGCTTTCGTCGGCTCTAGCGCGAATTGAAGAAGGGTTGTCATCCTATCCGCGCGAGATGCGGCTTATCCAGATTCGTGATGCGGTGCAGCGCGATCTCCAGACTCAACGCCGCCAGACTCGCCGCCGCGACCTTGAAGAATTACGTCGTTTGGAAAGTGAAGCCGATTCCGCCAGCGATCCCGACACCAGGCAAACGCTCGGCTCGAAAGCGCGTGCGTTAGCTGACAAGTATCTTGAGGACGAAGAAGTTTTATCGAGCGCCAACGTCCTTTTGCAGAAGTTAAACCTGCCTGCGGTGTCCGGGGTAACAGGCAAGAGTGCAAGTCGAGATCTGACTTCTGGAGCGACGCTGTCATTTGCTGGCGCACCGACGATCGAAGCTCCCCGTGAGCCGCTCCCAACCTCCCCGACGCCGGCGCTAACGGTGCCTGAGGCGCTGAAAGCTTCACCGGTTTCAAACGCGCCGGCATCGGTTCAAGCACCTGTGTCCCGCAAAATTTCGCCCGCTTCCACAAAGCAGTCGGTGAAAGGCGCGCTCAATCCCATAGTGCTCGTGGCCGGTGCCTCAGCAATCATCTTGTTGGGAGTGATGTGGCTGTTCCTGCGGTCTCACAAGGAAACAGCGCAGACTACGCCTCAAGAGGTTCCCGTGCAGACGGCTCCGGTTATTGCTCAGCCTCTCCCCGCACTGCCGGGAATGCGATTGTCTTCCGATACTGCAACTGGAAAAGTCGCGTTCGATGACCAGCCCTCCACTGACTTACAAGATGCTCAGTGGACCCTCGACAAAGTTCCGTCTGGCGATCACACTTTGAAATTTGATAGCCCCGCAGGCAGTTTCGCCGTTGACCTTACCTCGGCCGCAGGCGCAATGCCGGTGATTAAGACGCCAATTGCGGCCAAGCGAGTGCTCGCCGTAGTAGTGAGCAGCATGGGCGATCACGTCCACGTGTACTCGAGCGATGCCGCAGCAAAATTGGCACTCGATGGTCAGGCGCCCGTCGATCTCACCGCCGAAGGCGCAGATCTCTCATCAGTTTCCGCGGGTGCTCACGAATTGACGTTGAGCCATGGCGGCGAACGATACAAACTCGCAATCGAAGCCGGCCCTGCGCCCGCGCTGAGCGCATTCGTTGAATCCGGTCAGAATGTCGGTACCCTCGTGGTGGTCACCGGACAAGATAAGTCCCGTGTGTTCCTCAACGGAAAGGTTCTCCCACAGCAGACCGCTGGCGGACAGCTGCGCATCGCCAATCTCGAGCCCAAGGAATATGTTGTTCGCGTATTCAAGCCGGGCTTTGAAGATGCTCCGGACCAGAAGATTCGCATCCGCAAAGGTGAGCAGGGCAGGCTTGTGTTCGGTCTTCTCCCCGTTCAGCATCTGGCGGCTCTCAATATTCAGGGCGGCCCTCCCGGGGCGAATGTTCTGATCGATCAGATCAACGCAGGAACCGTGCAGCCCGACGGCACATTAAGTTTTTCGTCGATCGCTCCTGGCGATCACGTGATCGAATTGCGAAAGGATCGCTTTAAAGCGCGTCAGATCAAGAAGCACTTCGTCGTGGGAACTCCAGTAATGTTGGCTGCGGCGGAGACTACCCTTGAGGCCGCTCCCGGCGAGTTAAAAATTAATTTTTCTCCCGCTGACGCTCAAATCACTCTGACAAAATCTGGAGAGCCAGCGATCAAGACTACGAATGGCAGCGCTCTCAGCGTGCCTGCTGGAACCTATCTGCTGGCCGCTCGTACCTCTGACAATTTCGTACGCAATGCAACCCTTGACATCATTGCAGGACAGTCGCGCAGTCTGGATCTGTCACTGGCGCCTAGTGGCATGTCCAAGTGGGATGACCCTTCCGCGTGGAAGCCGGACGGCGGCGCTTTCGTTCGTAAGGGCGGCGACTACGTTCTTTACGGCGTCACGCCAACTTCGGGGACTTTCGTTTTTTCCGCCATGCTGACCAAAGGTCACCGCCTGCAATGGGTGGTCAACTATACAGACCCGAACAATTACGATTTATTCCAGATCGACGAGAACAACTTCTATCGCACCGATATCCGCAACGGTCAGAAGACCAGCGATGCGAAGATTCCGCACAAGGGAGAAAAGAAGAGCTTTCGGACTCTTCAGATTCATGTATCTCCAACGGAAATCGTTCATCAAATCAAGCAAGGCAATGCATGGTTCGTTCTCGATCGCTGGACGGTGCCCGGCACGAACCTGTCTTCCGGCCGGTTCGGTTTTTACGTGCCCGGCGGCGATCAAGTTTCGCTGGCGAATTTCAGTCATTACCTCGACCTGAATCTCCATTAGAGTCGTGCGGGATAATAAAATAAGCGTCAGCCGGAACGCCGGAACGGAATTTTATTACGCGGATGACCGCAGTATTCAGAACCTCCGATGCCTAACCGCAGAGTTCGCGTCATCGATTCGCACACTGGCGGTGAGCCCACCCGCGTGGTGGTGAGCGGAGGTCCCGACGTCGGCAACGGTCCGCTTTCCGAGCGGCTGGAACGATTCCGCAATGAGCACGACGATTTTCGTTCCGCAGTGGTAAACGAACCCCGAGGCTCCGACGTCATGGTCGGCGCATTGTTGTGCGATCCCGTGGAACTCGCCTGCGCTGCCGGTGTCATCTTCTTCAATAATGTTGGCTATCTTGGAATGTGTGGCCACGGCACCATCGGCCTGATATCGACTCTCTCCTACATGAACCGGATTCAGCCCGGAGAGCACCGCATCGAAACTCCCGTGGGGACCGTCAGCGCCGTGCTGCACCCGGACGGCGCCGTCACAGTAAGAAATATTGCGAGCTATCGCTTGGCGGCGAACGTCGAGGTGGATGTGCCGCCGTACGGTAAGGTGCATGGCGACGTAGCGTGGGGAGGAAACTGGTTTTTTCTCGTTCGCGAAGAAGTTCGCGACTATGCCATTGAGCTATCGCTCAATCATCTCGAGAAATTGACAGACTTCACCTGGTCGATTCGCCGGGCATTGCGTCAGCAGGGAATTACCGGAGCAGCGAATCAGGAAATCGACCACATCGAAGTGTTCGGGGCTTCACACATGCCGTCCGTCGACAGCAAGAACTTTGTCCTCTGTCCCGGGAAGGCATACGATCGATCTCCATGCGGAACCGGAACCAGCGCGAAGCTGGCGTGCCTGTATGCGGACGGCAAACTCCGCGAAGGTCAAGTTTGGCGTCAGGAGAGCATCGTGGGCAGCGTTTTCGAAGGCAGTATTGCCGCCCGAGATGGAAAAGTTTATCCCAGTATTAAAGGTGTAGCCTTCGTCAATTCTGAAGCCGAGCTACTGCTGGATTCGAATGATCCCTTTTGCATGGGCATCCGGCAATGAAAAATTCCGCTTGCGGCATTGCGGTTCCTATTGAATGCTGCCCATCGGACGCGGCGAGGGTTTCCGCACATGGCTGAGTTCGCGGGAGACTCAAGGCAGCGTCACACTCTCGACTTCACTACCCTCCGCGTGCACTTCGAGAAAATATTTGGCGGTAAACCCAGGGTGTTCCGCGCGCCCGGCCGCGTTAACCTGATTGGTGAACACACCGATTACAACGAAGGCTTCGTGATGCCCGCAGCCTTGGGCTTCTCGGCCTACGTGGCGATTACGTCGCGCCCAAATCGAAAGCTCGCAATCCGTTCCCAAGAATTCCCCGGCGAATACGAGTTCGATCTCGACAACCTTCCCGCGAAGCGCACGGGCGCATGGTGTGACTACGTTGTGGGAGTCGCTTCCGTTCTTCGGCTACGCGGGTATGAACTCGCGGGGGCAAACCTCCTGCTTCACGGGAAGGTCCCGATCGGCGCGGGTTTGAGTTCTTCCGCCGCTATCGAAGTGGCATCGGCACTTGCGTTGCTGAGTTTGGGCAAGACCGAACTTTCTCTTCCCGAGGTCGCGCGCCTCTGCCAGCAAGCCGAAAATAATTTTGTCGGTGCCAGGGTCGGCATCATGGACCAGTTCGTCTCCTGCATGGGAAAGACAGGAGGTGCGTTGCTTCTCGACTGCCGCTCCCTTGAATTCAAATTCGCGCCGATTCCGGCGGATATTCAACTCGTAATCTGCAATTCGATGGTCAAGCATGATCTGGCGACGGGCGCCTATAATACGCGCCGTGAAGAGTGCGAAGAAGGTGTGCGATATTTTACAAAGTGGAATCCAGGAATCCGCGCCCTGCGCGACGTGCCGATTGAATTGTTAGATCAGCACGCCAAAGACCTGCCTGCCACGATTTGGAAACGATGTGCCCACGTTGTCCGGGAGAATCAGCGCACGCTGGACGCTGCCGCCGCGCTGACGGCCGGCGACTTGGTTCGCATGGGGAATCTGATGCAAGAGTCGCACGAAAGCCTTCGCGATCTCTACGAAGTGAGCTGTCGCGAGCTCGACATCATGGTTGATTCCGCTCAAGACCTGCCCGGTTTCTACGGAGGACGCATGACCGGCGGCGGTTTTGGAGGATGCACCGTAAATCTCGTTCGGGAAAAAAACGCGGAAGACTTCGCCGCGCAGATCCGGGAACGCTATCGCACGGCGACAGGAATTACTCCTCTCGTGTACCTATGCTCGGCACAGGATGGAGCGGGGGAACTCAGCTAGTCAGTCTGGTGTCCCACGTTCGGCGACCACCCTTGCAATTTCACCAGCCAATTCGCAGGCTCCGGCAGAATCGCGAATTTCGGCAGATCACCGCGCACCATCGCGACTTCATCGCAGCAATGAAACCGCGGACACGCATGGCAGTCTTTGTAGATCTTATCCGGAAGGTCCTCGCGCTGAGCCACTGAAAAACCTTGTCCCGCGAAGAAGTTCGGCTTGCGCGTAAACAGGCAAATGCAATCCACACGATGCCGCTTCGCCTCGGCCAACAGTGCTTTCACCAGACGCCCACCGCCGCCTTTCCCTTGTGCCCATGGTGCAACCGTAATCGACCGTATCTCGGCTAGGTGCGTGCCATACAAGTGCAGCGCGCCACACCCAATAATTCGGCCTTCGTCTTCAAGCACGACGAAGTCTCTTACGTTCTCGCAAATCTCCGGAAGCGTGCGCGGCAGCAATGTGCCGTCACCCGAGTAGCCCGCAATCAACTCGTGAATCTGCTGGGCGTCAGGCAGGATTGCTTTACGCGTGCGCATGGGCCTCCTCGCGAAGAGGTTCAATCTTCTTCCTGGTTACCTGAATTGCGCTCCGCACGCGGCTGGGAGCCGTACCACCAACCACATCATGCACCGCTAGCACCGATGAAAGCTTCAGCGAGTCGTAGAAATCCGCAGCAAACGCGGGACTGATCGATTGCAGTTCTTCCAACGGCAAATCTTGCAGTTCACAACTTCGCTCGATACAAATTTGAACCGCCTTCCCAATCCGTTCATGTGCCAGCCTGGAGGCAACGCCCCGGTCAACCAGGTACGTAGCGGCTGCCCATGCGTTCATGAATCCCGACATCGCCGCCTGCTGCATTCGTTCTTTGTTAAACTCCACTGCTTTCATCCAACCGGTTACCAGCGGCAACATTTGCAGAATCGTGTCCGAGGCGTCGAACAACGGCTCCTGCGTTTCCTGCAGATCTTTGTTGTAGGCCAGCGGCAGCCCTTTCACTGTGACCATGAGCGCCGTGGCATTCCCGATGATTCGCCCGCTCTTGCCTCGTACTAATTCAAGTAAGTCGGGATTTTTCTTCTGCGGCATCGCGCTGCTGCCGGTGGAGTATGCTTCGGGAAGAATTACGAACCCATACTCCTGCGAAGAAAATAGGATCATTTCCTCTGCCCAGCGGCTCAAATGCAAGGCCAGGAGCGAGAGCGCTCCCACGAACTCCAGCGCAAAATCCCGATCGCTGGTCGCATCGATGCTGTTTGCCGTAATGCCCTCGAATCCAAGACCGTCGGCCATCGATTCCCGATCGAGCGACAGGGTTGCACCGGCCACCGCACCCGATCCCAGCGGACAAACATTGACGCGCTTGCGGCAGTCCGCCAGCCGTTCCGCGTCGCGCAAAAACATTTCCACATACGCCAGCAGCCAATGTCCGACCAGGACGGGCTCCGCCTTTTGCAGATGCGTATACGCAGGCATGGCAGTATCGGTGCCCTGCTCCGCCCGGTCCGTCAGCACGCTGCACAACTCGGCAAGTTCTTGCCGCAGTTGATCGATCGTCGCCCTCACGTAAAGACGCAAGTCGGTTGCGATTTGCTCATTTCGACTGCGGCCGCTGTGCAACTTGTATCCCGCTTCCCCGATGAGAGTGACCAACTGCTTCTCCACAAAATGATGAACGTCTTCCGCTTCGTCATCTTGGAGGAATGCGGGCTCGCCCGCGGCCTTTTCGGCGATCTGCTTCAGACCCTGCAGAATCCCAATCAGCTCATCCGATGACAGAACTCCGGCAGCCTTCAATGCCCGCGCATGCGCACTGCTGGCCAGAAGTTCACACTTCAGCAGTCGGCGATCGAAGCTGAACGACCGCTGCCAACGCTCGAAATCGGGATCCAGCGATTGCCGGAACCTTCCCGACCACATTTTCATCGCGCGACCTCCACGCGGGACTTGGCACGCGACCGCGAGGGCAGCCCAAGGATTCGAATGAATCCCGCAGCATCCTTCTGATCGTAGCTATCGCCCATCGTGAATGAAGAAAGATCGGTGCGATAAAGTGAGTGTTCCGACTCGCGGCTCACCACCGACACGTTTCCCTTGTACAGCGAGAGCGCCACGTTGCCCGTCATTTCCTTCTGTGTGCTTTCAACGAAGGCATCGAGGGCCTCACGCAAAGGTGTGAACCACAAGCCGAAATAAACTATCTCCGCATACTTCAGCCCAATATGCTGCTTGAAATGCGCAACATCGCGCTCCAGACACAACGCTTCCAGTTCGCGATGAGCTGCGATCAGCAGCGTCCCGCCCGGCGTCTCATAGCATCCCCGCGACTTGATTCCAACGAAACGGTTCTCGACCAGATCCACTCGTCCGATGGCGTTGCGCGCCCCAATTTCATTCAGCAGTTCCACCAGCGACACGGGATCCATGTCCATTCCATTCACCGAGACAGGAACACCCTGCGAGAATCCGATGTTCACTTCTTCCTGTTTGTCAGGCGCTTCCTGCGGCGAACGCGTAATCTGCCAGGTCGTCGGCAGCGGCGCGTTTGCGGCATCCTCCAGCTCGCCGCCTTCGTGGCTGATGTGCCACAGATTGCGGTCGCGGCTGTGAATCTTCTCACGGCTCGCGGCCACCGGAATCCCATGCTGCTCCGCGTAATCAATGCAGTCTTCGCGCGACTTCAACGTCCACTCCCGCCAGGGCGCGATGATCTTCAACTCCGGAGCGAGCGCCTGGTAGGTCAATTCAAAACGCACTTGATCGTTGCCCTTGCCGGTGCATCCGTGTGAAACCGCCGTGGCTCCTTCGCGCAACGCCACTTCGACCTGGTGCTTCGCAATTACCGGACGCGCCAGTGACGTCCCCAGCAAATACTTGTGCTCATAGACGGCTCCGGCCTTCAGGGCAGGGAACACATAGCCAGTGAGGAACTCTTCGCGCAGATCCTCCACGACCACCTTGCTGGCGCCAGTCTTGTAGGCCTTATCGACGACGGCCTCAATGTCATCGCCTTGGCCCACGTCGCCCACCATGGCGATCACGTCATAGGAATAGTTTTCTTTGAGCCACGGAATAATGATCGACGTATCCAGTCCACCGGAATAAGCCAGCACAACTTTTTCAGGCATGAGCGCTCCTTACGGGCAGGCGAACCGCGCCGCCCAGTAATAAATAAAGAATGGATTTCTGAACGTGCAGGCGATTTTCTGCCTGCTCAAAAATCACCGAGTTGTCGCTATCCATCACCTCATCGGTGACTTCTTCGCCGCGATGCGCCGGCAGACAATGCATGAACGCCGCATGAGACGCGGCTTCTGCCATCAGTTGCCGGTTCACCTGATAAGGAGGAAATATTTCCGCCCGCTTGGTCGCCTCTTGTTCCTGGCCCATGCTCGCCCACGCGTCGGTATAAACCGCGTCTACTCCGGTGACGGCTGCATGTGGGTCGGTGAGCAACTCAATTCGGGCTCCGGTCTGCTTCGCAAGTTTTCGTGCATCAGCAACAATCTGCGGGTTCGGCGCATACCCTTTCGGCGTAGCGATCCGGATCGAAGATCCCAGGCACGCACACGTCAGCAACAGCGAATGTGCCACGTTATTTCCATCGCCCACGTACGCCAGTGAAATCTTCCTGACGTCGCCAAATCTCTCCTGCAAAGTGAAGTAGTCCGCCAATGCCTGGCACGGATGTTCCAGATCGCTGAGTGCGTTGATTACCGGAACCGATGCAAAGCGAGCCATGCCTTCAATAGTTTCCTGGGTGAACGTGCGCAGCACGATCACGTCGACCCAGCGCTCGAGATTACGAGCAATATCGCTCAGCGTCTCGCGAGCATCCAGTCGACTCTGCGACTGGTCGACGAACATGGCCGTGCCGCCCAGGCTCGTCATCCCCGCTTCAAAGGTCAGGCGCGTCCTGAGAGAAGGCTTTTCAAAGAACATCACCATCTGTTTTCCTGCCAGCGATCTTTGAAAAACAGACGGCCGGGACTTCATGAGTTCCGCCAGATGCAGCACCGCCTGCGCCCCTTGCGGACCAAGGTCGCGCGTCGAAACCAGGTCAGGACACCAGAAGGTACCGGGAAAAGTCTCCGGCACCGACGGTGCTCTACTCTGCAATGGACTGCTTGGTACCGGATTGTTCAACTCTTGCTCCTGTCTTGAAACTTGATTTCCGCTTTCATGCGCAGGTCACCTCGGTTCCGCTATTTATTTTTGTGAGGTAGAACTGCGGCAGCGCTTCTGCTTCGGCGGCCGGTAAAATTCTTACCCTGCCTACTCCCTGCTTCAATGCCTGCCGGCAGGCCTCCAATTTGGGTAACATGCCCCCGCTGATGACCAATCCATCTGCGAGATCCTGGGCCTGTCGCGTGCTCAGCCACGGGATCACGGTTCCTTCCGCGTCCTTCACTCCCGCCACGTCGGTTAAAAAAATCAGCGCATTCGCGTGGCAGGCTGCGGCGCATGCGGCCGCCATTTCATCTGCGTTCACGTTGTAATACTCGCCGTCCGCTCCCAAAGCGAGCGAAGCCAGAACCGGAATTCCACCCTGCTGCCACAACGCCTCGATCCAGCACGGTTCGGCAAAACAAATTTCCCCGACAAATCCCAGATCGATGCCGCGAATATGCTTTCGCCGCGCGCGAAACGTCATGCCATCTCCGCCGCAGAATCCAACCGCTGGCATTCCCGCGGCTTGAATGGCAGCCACCAACTTCTTGTTGACCATCCCGCCCAGCACCATCAGTGCTACATCGCGGGTTTCGGCATCGGTCACGCGCAGCCCCCCAACAAATTGGCTTTGCTTCCCAAGTTGCTTCAAAACGCGGGTTAACGCGGCGCCTCCACCGTGGACCACCGCCACGCGGTGTCCATCCTGTGCGAGTTCGGCAACCGCCCGCGCACATTTGCGCAGCGTGGCTGCATCTTCGAGCGCTGCTCCTCCGATTTTGACTACGATGGTCACTGCAAGCCCGCGTCTTCCTGCCATCCATACATCAGGTTCATGTTCTGCACCGCCTGCCCCGATGCGCCCTTCAGCAGGTTGTCGATGCACGAGATCAGCACCAGTCGCTGCCCGTCCTCGGCCAGGCAAAAACCGAGATCGCAGTAGTTCGTCTGCAGGCAAAACTGCACCTGCGGAAGTTTCGGCGTCTGAAATACGCGTACCCAGCGCCTGCCTGAATAAAAATTGCGGAAACAGGATTCCACTTCCAGCGGCGTCATCTCCCGGTTCAGGCGCAAATAAATCGTCGACAAAATCCCGCGTGGGATCGGAAGCAGGTGGGGTGTAAAGATCAACTC
>QIAK01000289.1 GCA_003225515.1 Acidobacteriota bacterium
ATTCGGATCACGCGATTCGCGTCTATGCTGCGGAGACTCTTGCTCCCAACCAGTCCACCGACGTGGCCAAACGAACTTTCCTGCAATCGTGGTTCGCGCGGCCGGAATACTTCGGGCAAGCCGCACGGCTTGCTCTGGATGAACATGCTTACCTCGACAACAGTTTGGCAACGATGACGCAGTTCACCGTGACCGCCGCGCAGGCCAAGTACAGAGGGCTCAGTGTGGTCTCCGGTTGGACGTACGGCAACTTTGGGTTTGCCTGCGTATTTCGCGAGGACGATTCCGCTGCGGCCAACAGCATCTGTGACGCGATTATAAGATCAGCCAAATACCAGGTATTGCAACCCGCCAAGCCGATGGTTTACGCAGATCCTGGGAATGATGATCCGCCCGCAGATGATCCTCCGACCGATGATCCGCGCATGAATGAGGATCACGACTAAGTTTGTTCTTGCGCCGGTAATCTGCGCGATTTTCAGCTCCAACTTGTGGGCGCAAACGCGCCCCGTCCCTCCGGCCAAGCTGTTGTTGCGAGCCGATCTGAAGCGCGGAGAGGTTCTACGTTATGAGCTCGAGGCTGCAGGATCGTTTGTGCCGATCGCAGATGCGAGCGGAGCAATTCTGGCGCCGCCGAGAGGACCGTGCGACTACTCTCTGACGGCGATCGTTACGTTACACCCGCAGACTCCGGACAGGGACGGCAACATTCCGGTCGAAGCGAAATATAGTGAGACCCGCATCACCAGTGTGCGTTGCGCGCTATTCTCCGCCGCGGACTTTCAAAGGAGGCTGGCTGCACTGCAATCTTCAGCGGTGATGTTCCGCATGGGCCCGCACGGTGAAACCGAAATGAGCCACAGCGGCGACGGCTACTTCAAATACTGGGATGGCGGCGATCTGCTGCGCAAAGTGACCCAGGACCTGCTGCAAACCGAGTTGTCGCCGCATCCCGTCGCAGCAGGCGCATCCTGGAAACCGCGAGGTCAATTTGCCTATGCTCGAGATCGCGCACTGAAGGACCTGGAACTGAGCGGGGCTGACTTGCGGTTCAGAAATCTGGTTCAGGTAGATGGGAAATCTTGCGCGTGGGTGACCTCGCAATACATCTTCTCGCCCATCGACCTTCCGGCGGTGGGGACCGCGAGCGGCGGACGCACCATCCCGGCAGCCGGCAACAGCGCCGTCGCCGCCGTTCTGCACATTTCCATGCTGCTTGATCCAGCGAGCCACCATGTGGCGTGGCTGCATCGCTCGCAGACGATCGATAACAAGCTTACGTTGGCTTCGCCTTACGATGGCGACTCTGCTGAGCCGGATAGTCCTCAGGCAGATGATCCTCCAGACTCGGCTGATCCAATGCCGGATTTGTCGAGCATGCGGTCGGACAATCCTGGGCGATATCCATTCATGACGTTTCATTTTCAGGAGGAGGCGACGGCACGGCTGTTGCCGCCGGAACGCTCGGTCGAATGGCTGGCTGCGCTGAAACGCTTCGAATCAACTCCAGAACCAGAGTCGGGAAGCACGCCGGTCGCAGTCACTAAAACCCTTCTGCCGAACTCGATCATTCCGGCCGCGAAGCCCGCAGCCGTGAAGAGAAGCACCAGCCGTGTGGTGGATTCCGACAACCTGGTGCCCACTCCCGCAGGGTTCAACCGTTATGAGAAAGGTTTGTGCCGGGACCAGTGGTTTTGCGCAAGCGTCTCGGTAGCCATGCCCGGAGAGATAGAAGTTTCGGACGACACTCCGCTACGGACCGTGTATGTCGTGCGCAAGGGAGATCTGGTGATAAGCGTTTCGGTGGGGCCCGCCCTCGATCGACGCTCGCGGGGGTTGACGGAAGAAGAAGAGTTAAAGAAGCAGGCCAGCTATTATCTGGAAAACTATGTCTGGCTCGCGGCTAAGCCGGGCATTGGGACGGACTTTAGCAGCGCCTCTCTCGATGGATATCCCGGGCTGATTACGACCTTCAGCGCTACGCAACGCGACATGGCCAATATCCACGGAGTGCTTGGGCTCATGCTTACGCCGTGGGGGAAGGTTGTGCCGGTCAGTTGCAGTTCGGACCAGGCAGCCTCAGCGGAGTTGCAAGCGCTTTGCGAGAAGGTGATCACGTCCGTGAGTCTGCGGCGTTAGCAGCGCAATAAAAAGGGCGGCGCGAAATCCGGCCGCCCTTTGTTTCACGTAAACAAGCTAGTGATGCGAGCCCGCGGAAGCGTGCGCGGCTGATGTGCTGTGGCCAACAGATGGAGATGACATCGTGCTGCGCGGCGCGCTGCGACCCGAGGATGACGAAGTTGCCATAGGTGCTCTGGACGAGGTAGTTGAGAATTGCGGTGCAGGCCGCACTTCAGCAAATCCCGTCTTCGCAACCTGGTGGTTCAGGTGGCTGAGATTGCTGACCGAACCGCGGGGAATACCCAGCCCTGCCGACCCCGCATTCACGACTTGCCGCGAGGCCAAGGTTGAAACCGGTCCGGCCTTTCCCACGACTACGGTCTTTACGGTCCCGGCAGCGGGCGCAACCAGGGGATGGAAATTGGTCGGCAATGCTCCGGTATAGCGCGGAGCAGCAAGCCACGAACTCCAGGCACCGGGCTGCCACATCCAGCCCATGCCGGGGACGAACATCCAGTTTCCGTAACGATACGGCATCCATCCCCAGGGATAAGCCGATGCGAACATGTAACCGTAACCGGGATACCACGACCATGCACCGTCCATAAACGGGTTCCAGCCAACGCCAGTGAAGTACGGCTGCCACATCATGCCGTAACCGGAGACGTTGCTGTATGCGCCGTAGTAGTTCAGGTCGCTCATCCCATAGCCATAGGGAGAAGAGTTATTCTTCGCGTACTGATCGTGGTAGGCGCTGGCCTCTTTGTCCCACGAATCAAGTGGGTCTTCTTCGATCTTGTTAGCGACCGTGTACTTGTCGTCGCTGGCGGCATCAAATGTAGCCGTTTTCTTTTTTGGTACCAATAGCTTACCTGCAGGACCTTCAACATCTACATCACCCTTGAAGACTGCCAGGCTTGCAACTTCGGTTGAAGTATCGACGCGGAAGTGAGCAGGGCGAGCTAGTGAAATTTTCTCGCGCGAGAAATTCAGGCTGACTTCGTCTTTGCCCAGCCAGTTGACGTAGGCCATCCCTTCGAGGAGATTGATCGCGGAAAGGCGCTTGCCGGAATCGCTCAAACCGAGTGCGCTGAACTCTACCGTAGTGTTGGGAGTCAGGCGAAGGGTGCTGCCGTCTTCAAACTCGATTTCGGCGCGGGCGTGATCGCGCGTCTTAACCTGTGCGCCCTGCGTAATGGGAAGATTGAGAAATGCGTTCTCAAAGCCCATGCCGGTATTTTTGTTGATCTGGACGGAACCTTGAACGTCGCTCAGCCGAACGATGCGCGCCTGAGAATCGGCCAGTGCAGGCAGTGCGAACAAGGCGCAGGCAGCGGTGGCCAGAACGACTGTGCTGAATCTGGAAAGCGAGAGCTTAGACATGGCAACCCCCGAAGATGTTCTTTGCCTATTAGAACACGGTTCCGGAGGAAGAGTTGTAAAAGTTGGGTTCTTGGATCTGCAACATCGGGAAGGGTCAGCGTGCGATCTGCGGGGCGCTCCCTAGATCAAGAATCCTCTGGGCCCGCGCTCGGACCACGTTCAGGACTGAACTGTCGTCGTGAATGTCCTGCAGGACCGGCTTAACAGCCTGGATCTCGATGAGATCCCCTCGGCGGGCCTGGTCCTCCATCCGCTTCAATTCGTCATCGAGAGCAAGCTTCTGATATCGATGGAAATAGGCGAGACGCCGGCCGAACTCCAGCGTCGCCCCAACCCCCTGAAACAGTGCGGTCAGCTGCTGAACGGCCGGCTGCGAGGAATAGTTGAAGGCGGCGGCAGTCTCGCGCTGGCCATCTTTGTAGATGAGTTTCTTGGCTCCGGTAAAGGCCAGCTTGCGATTGCCGGAGTCGATTTTTCCGGAAAAATAATGAGCTTGAGTCGCGAGATCGAAAATGCGGACGCGGGTTGGCTCCGAGAATTTGAATTCTGCCTGGTACGTCGCGTGCTCGTCGGAGGTTTCCGCCACCTTCGCGGAACATTCGTAGCGTGCGCTACCGTTGGATTGGACAGCGATCGAGTAGTGATCGGGATCGGAATTTGGGAAATCCAGCAGAAATGTGATGCTGGCGGGTTCGGCGGCGTGCACCTGAAGCGCCCCGAGCAGTCCTATCACCAGAAACGTGAATACGATCAGGGCCGTGCGGTCAAACCGCTCTCTGTTTCCTACACGATTCCGGCGTACGCTCATCATCGTGCGACGCTGCGCTGCCGGCTAAGCGTCCCGGCCGTGTGGAGATGGCAGATCGCAATGGCCAGCGCATCTGAGGCATCCATCGGCTCCGGCGGCTCGGAGAGGTCCAGAAGCCGGGTGACCATGTGCTGCACTTGCTGCTTCTCGGCGCGGCCATAGCCGACCACGGAAGACTTGATGGTGAGCGGGGAATATTCCGCCACTTCCAGTCCGGCAACCGCGGCGGCGAGCATTGCGACGCCGCGGACCTGGCCTAGTTTGAGCGCGGATTTCACGTTGAGAGCGTAAAAGACATCTTCAATCGCAACCTCATCAGGCTGGTGTTGGACCATAATTTCGCCAAGTTGACTAAAGATGCGAGAGAGCCGTCGCGGCAGCGCCTCGCGAGGAGATAACTTGATTGCGCCGCAGGTCAGGCAATAAAGCTTGCCACGAGGATCCATCTCGACTACGCCATAGCCGGTGTATTCTCCGCCACAATCGATGCCGATGACGCGCATGGGAAACGCCAGTGTATCGCGGAAACGGACCTGATCATAGGGGAATGGTGGTGGGTGATGCGCGCGAGATCCCTCCGCCGCTGGTAAAAACGCGGGCGTTCTGGATGACTCATCTAAGAAGGAAATTCGAACTGACCCACCACCGGTCGCTCGTCTGTTCACCAGGCCCACGCGTACGCATCGACTCGGGGATCGGCCCCGGCACTGAGCACGCCTGAGTTCACGTCAAGGACGATGCCGGCGTTCGATCCGAGCGACCATGGAGCATCCACGCGCAGTTTGTGGCCACGCGAAATCAGGTTCTGCCGGGTGGCCTCAGGTATGCGGGCCTCGACTGACATATCCCCGGGATGCATCGTGTGCGGGAAAGGCGAAGCCGGAAACGCGCGCGAGGACCACCGCGGGGCTTCGATCGCCTGCTGAATGTTCATGCCGAAATCGACCATGTTGATGAGCGTCTGCATGGTTCGCATAACCTGATCGTCGCCACCCGGGCTGCCCAGAATCGCATAGGGCTGGCCACCTTTCATGATCAACGTGCTCTGCAGCGTGCTGCGCGGGCGTTTCCCCGGTTCCAGGGCATTGGCTTCACCGCGCACCAGCGAATAGTAGTCCCCGCGGCAATTGAAGAGGATGCCGGTATCTCCCATGACAACTCCGGTTCCGAATAACTCGTGCAGGCTCGGCTCGAAGCTGACCATGTTGCGGTCCTTGTCGACCACGGCGATGTAGCTGGTATCGCCCTCGTGCCTGGCGTTGCCATCGAGAACTGCATGCACCGGCCTGTCAAGCTCTGCTGCTCCAGTCGTCTTTTCAGGATTGCCCGGACGCAGCTCCAGCGAAGCCTTCGCCGGATCAATGAGTTTGCGACGCTCGTGTGCGTAGTCTTTCGAGAGCAGGCCGTCGTAGGGGATCTTGATGAAGTCCATGTCGCCGAGATATTTTTCGCGGTCGGCCATGGCGAGTTTTACGGCCTCAACACTGGTGTGAAGAAAGTCGGGGCTATTGTGCCCCATCTTTTTCAGATCAAAACCCTCGAGAAGATTGAGGGCGATCAGTTCGCTCGGGCCCTGGCTCGCTGAAGGATTCTTGTAAATCTGATAGCCGCGGTAATTGATCGAAACCGGGGTTTCCACTTCAGCAGTATAGTCGGCGAAATCTTGGTAACGGAACAAGCCACCGTTGGCCTCGGAGAATGCAGCCAGATCTTTGGCAATGTCGCCTTTGTAGAATCGATCGCGGGCGGCCTTCAGAGCCTCGTGCCTGTCCTTGGATTGGCTCTCCTTCTCGGCTTCGACCAACTTCTTCAAAGTTCGGGCGAGATCCGGATTCCTGAGAATCTCGCCGGCCTTGGGCGGACGGCCGTCGGGGAGATAGATCTTGACGGTTGTCGGATACTTGAGAATCTTCTTCTCCTCCGCGATATAAGAAGCGCCGTATTCGCTAAGCGGAAAACCGTCCTCAGCGAGCTTGATCGCGGGCTGCAACACCTGCTCGAAGCTCATTGTTCCCCAACGATCGAGCAGCGTGTACCACGCGTCCACAACTCCCGGCAGGCCACCCGAGAGCAGGCCATCGCTCTCGGGAATCTTGCCGCCGCTGTTCTTCTGGTACCACTCTATAGTCGCCAGCTTCGGCGCCCGCGGCTCGGCATTCACCGAATAAACTTTTCTCTCGCGGGCGTTATAAACGAGGACGACGGCGTCGCTGCCCACTCCGTTGAGCGAGAAATCCGTTACCGCCAGAGCCGCCTGACCACCCACGGCGGCGTCGAATGCGTTGCCCCCCATCGCGAGAATCTGGCGCGCAGCTTCAGTAGCCTCGGCCTTCATGGATGCGACGGCAGCCTGGCGTCCGCGAATGACCGGGCGCATCGTCTGTCCGGCGTCGGTAGAGCTTTGCGTGAAGGCTTGAGAAACCATGCACAACAGGACAACAGCAACGGCCATGAGTGATCTGTGCGTCATAATTTGTCCCCTCGTAGTATCCAATCATCCAATCCTTGATGCAATCGCACTTAGCTTCGGCCAGGAACGCTCAACAGCATCGTGGGTGCCGTGACTGGCCCTCTTCACGCTCGCGCAGGAACGCGGCGTATGCCACCGGTGAAGACGTCACCTGGGTGCGGTGTAAAAAGCGGTCGTAGGCAGCTTCATCGAAAATCTCCCGCAGAGTCGCTAGTAGAATGCATAATGCGTTTACGAGAGGTCTCATCCTCTTTCCTCGGCGAGACGCGTCATCACGAATGGGGCTTCTTTCACCCGCGCCTCTTCCCTTCCACTTAAAACTCCGACCCACTGGCGCACCGATTCAATCAGCACCAGCGCTACCATGATGACTAGAATGGCCGTCAATGCTGCATCGAGACGATTGTTAAAGATCAGGCGCGCGCTTGCACTCGTGGCTGGACCCGCCGCCAATACCCGAGCCTGCGCCAGAAATCCAACCCGCGGATTAGGATCGAGAATCTTATGCCACGAGGCAGTGAACGTGACGGCGACCAGCCATACCAGCGGGACTAGTGTGACCGCCGCATATTTGGCGCGATGCATCTTGATAATGATCGTCGTCGCCACGCACAATGCAACCGTTGCCAACAACTGGTTCGCTATTCCAAACAGCGGCCACAGCGAATTGATTCCGCCGAGCGGGTCTTTTACTCCCTGCCAGAGGAAGTATCCCCAGGCGCTCACGACCAGCGCGCTGGTCGCGAGGATTGACGGATACCAACTGGTACGTCCCAGGGGCTGATAGATATGACCGAGTGCGTCCTGGATCATGAAGCGGGCTACGCGTGTCCCCGCGTCGAGAATGGTAAGAATGAACAGCGCTTCAAACATGACGGCAAAGTGGTACCAGAGCGCCATCACGGTCGCACCGCCCAGACTCTGCGAAAAGATGTGAGCCATGCCCACGGCGAATGCGGGCGCTCCGCCCGTACGGTTAAACAGAGTCTGCTCGCCGACCGCATGCGCTAACGCCTGCATGTCGGCTGCGGTCACGGGAAATCCCCAGGATGAGATGGTCGCAGTCGCCACAGTTGCGTTCTGTCCGACAATTCCTGCCGGGCTGTTAATCGCAAAGTAAATACCCGGTTGGAGCACGCAGGCCGCAATGATCGCCATCACTGCGACAGCAGACTCCGCCATCATGGCGCCGTAGCCCACCATACGAGACTGAGTCTCGCGCGCGATCAGCTTGGGGGTTGTGCCGCTTGAGATCAAGGCATGAAATCCGCTGATGGCTCCGCAGGCGATCGTAATAAAAGCAAAGGGGAAAATCTTCCCGGCAAACACCGGGCCGGAGCCATCAACGAAACGCGTGAGCGCGGGCATGTGCAGCGTGGGATGCAAAACCACGATACCGATCCCAAGGAGCGCAATCGTGCCCAGCTTCACGAACGTGCTGAGATAATCACGCGGGGCAAGAAGCAGCCATACCGGCAGAGCTGACGCCGCGAACCCGTAGACGATGATCAGCTTCGCCAGAGTCGTACCTTGCAAGGTAAACGCCTGCGCCATCGTGGGGTTCTGCGATGCCCACTGGCCGCCCCAGATTGCCAGCAGCACAAGGATGAACCCGAGAATAGAAACCTCCAGCACTTTGCCGGGACGAATCCGCCGAAGATAAAGACCCATGAGCAAGGCGATGGGGATGGTCATCGCAATTGTGAACGTGCCCCAGGGACTATCTTTGAGCGCGTTCACCACAATCAGGGCGGCCACACCAAGCAGAATCACAAGAATCGCGATGACGGCCGTGTACGCCACAAAACCACCAATCTGCCCGATCTCTTCCTTGGCCATTTCCGTTAGCGACTTGCCGTCGCGGCGCACGGAGAAGAGGAGAATCACGAAATCCTGAACACATCCCGCAAAAACAGCGCCCGCCAGAACCCACAGGGTCCCGGGAAGATAACCGAATTGCGCCGCGAGCACCGGTCCGACCAGTGGCCCAGGGCCCGCGATGGCGGCGAAATGATGTCCAAACACGACCCACTTGTTGGTGACCAGAAAATCACGGCCGTTCTCCAGACGCTCGGCGGGAGTGGCGCGGAGAGAATCGAGAGCAAGAATCTTGGCTGCAATGAATTTGCTGTAGAAGCGATATCCGAGGGCATAGCAGCAAGTCGCGGCCACAACCAGCCACATCGCATTAATGGGCTCTCCGCGGTGAACGGCCACTACGCCCACGGCAACAGCCCCGAGCAGGCTTACTGCTCCCCACGCGAGAATTGAGAAAGGCTTATTCCTGCCGCTGGAGTTCATGTCGTCGAGCATTGTGTCGAATCCTGGGCTGAAGCGCAATGCCCGCTGCACAATACAACCGAAACACATGAGAGCAATGTCGCGGATGAACAATTTTCTCCGCGCTCTTTACCTTTTGGCGCGGTCCCGTTTAGGTGTTACTCTATTTATTCCGGAAGATGTTTACCCCTATGTTGGCGGGCCATTTCGTCGCCCCTGCACCCGGGGTGTATTCGGAGGACTGCATACTGAACTCATCATTGAACAGGAGCACACGATGAAGATTGGCATATTGACGGGTGGCGGGGATTGTCCGGGGCTGAACGCAGTCATCCGGGCAGTGGTGCGTAAGGGCGTCTTTCATTATGACGATGAGTTCGTTGGTTTTATGGAGGGCTGGCGCGGCCTGGTTGAAGACAAGAGCATGCCGTTAAATCTCGATTCCGTGGGGGGCATTCTGCCCCGTGGAGGAACTATTCTGCGGACGTCGCGTACGAATCCGTCCAAGCGGCCCGATGGACTTGACCGATGCATCGCCACGATTGACAAGCACAAAATTGACGCCCTGGTCGCCATTGGCGGCGATGACACTCTGTCGGTTGCCCAGAAGCTGCACGAGAAAGAGATCAAGGTGGTGGGAGTACCCAAGACCATCGACAACGATCTCGGCGGTACAGACTATACCTTCGGATTTGATACGGCGTGCAATGTGGTGTGCGAAGCGATTGACCGCATACATACGACTGCCGAAGCGCACAACCGGGTGATGGTGGTTGAGGTTATGGGCCGCGATGCCGGCTGGATCGCTCTGTACAGCGGAGTTGCGGGCGGGGCTGACGTGATCCTGATTCCGGAACGGCCTTTTGATGTCGACAAAGTCGCCGAATCCATTCGCCAGCGCCATGAGCGTGGCCGCTATTTCTCGATCGTCGTCGTAGCCGAGGGAGCAAAATTCTCGTCAGATATCGGGTCAGGGGCGCCAATTTTACAGGATATGGGGAAAGACGAATTTGGTCACGCCAAGCTGGGCGGCATTGCAAACATTCTGGCGCGTGAGATCGAGAAGCGTACAGGATTTGAAACGCGCGCGGTCGTGCTGGGACATATCCAGCGCGGCGGTTCACCCAGCGCATTCGATCGGGTATTGGCAACGCGCTACGGCCTGGGCGCGATCGACATGGTTCATCGCGGCGAGTTTGGCTGCATGGCGGCGCTGCGCTCGAACAAGATTGTGTCCATTCCGCTGAAGGAAGCGATCTCGAAGAACCGCGTCGTCGACAACGAAATGATTCAGATCGTTGATGGCCTCTTCGAAGAAACCAGCGTCAAGGAAACCGCAAGCAGTTAATCTCCATCACAGAATTGGGAATCGATTTTCGCCACGGACCAGGCTCTGCATGATCCAAATCTACCGCCACCTTGCACCCTGGTTGCTGACGATCTCAGAGGCGATCATGGTGCTCGGTGCCGTGAGTATCTCTCTGCGTCTCCACGCCGGTGACAGCGCTCGTTCGTTTGATCGCATTGAGAGTCTATTCGAGCGACTGGCGCGGCGCCGCAGCTTGGCCGTGTGGTTTGTCGGCACCCTGGCTCTCGGCATTCGTGCTTTGCTGATCCCAGTGCTTGGAATTCCTCTTCCGGATTGGAATGACGAGTACAGTCATTTGCTGGCCGCCAATACTTTCGCCTCAGGCCACTTGACGAATCCCACTCACCCCATGTGGGTTCACTTCGAAAGCTTTCAAATCATCCAGCACCCAAGCTACATGTCTATGTACGCACCGGGGCAGGGGCTTGTGATGGCGGCAGGTATCGCCATTGGTGGCCATCCTTGGATTGGGGTGTGGTTCATTACTGCGCTCCTGTGCGCCCTGCTTTGCTGGATGCTGCAAGCGTGGTTCCCGCCCACTTGGGCTCTGTTCGGGGGAATCCTTTCGGTTCTGCGCCTTGCCACGTTTAGCTATTGGATGAACAGTTATTGGTGCCCGGCTTTGGCTGCGGCAGGAGGAGCTTTAGTACTGGGCGCGATTCCCCGTCTGCGAAAGCGTCCTCGCATCCGCGACGCTAGTCTGCTCGCTCTGGGCCTGGTCACGATGGCGAACAGCCGTCCATACGAGGGCCTGCTGTTTAGTGTCGCAGTATCGATCGGTCTTATTTTTTGGCTGAAGGGGCGCAGGCTGCCTCCCCTGAGACTTTTGTTGCGACGGGCATTGCTCCCCGCAACGTGCATTCTAATCGTCGCAGCCGCGGGTACCGGCTCTTACTATTCGCGTGTCACTGGCAGTCCGCTTCGCATGACCTATGCCGTTGATCGCCAGACTTATGCGGTGGTTCCCTACTTTCTTTTTTTCTCTAAGCGGGCCGTTCCCGAATATCATCACGCGGTAATGCGCGACTACTACGCGGGATGGGAAGTGAGTCAGTTCGACGAAGCTCGTACGCTGACCGGCTTTGTACGCAGAACAGCCGACAAGGTTCTCCAGCTCTGGCGATTTTACATCGGCCCGGCGTTCTCGCTGCCATTGATCGCGTTCCCCTGGATTATCGGCGATCGCCGCATGCGCCTTCCCCTTGTTGCCGGCATCATCTTCTGCCTGGGTTGCCTGGTGGAGACGTGGACCTTTCCCCACTACGTCGCGCCCGCCATTGGACTGGTGTACCTCGTGCTGATCCAGTGCATGCGGCACCTGCGGTTGTGGCGACGTAAAGGAACTGAGACAAGAGCATTTCTGGTACGAAGCGTCCCGCTGGTATGCGTTGCGATGCTTGTTCTTCGCATTTCCGGAATTTTGGTGCACGCTCCGCTCGAACCTGCCTGGCCGTTGGGCAACAAGGATCGCGTCCGCATCATGGACCGGCTCAACGCCATTCCCGGAGCACATCTCGTAATTGTGTGCTACGGTCCGGATCATAACGTTGTTCGCGATTGGATCTTCAACGCACCGGATATTGACGCAGCACGCATAGTCTGGGCCCGCGACATGGGTATGGAAAAGAATCTGGAGTTGCTGCGCTATTTCCGAAATCGCCATTCCTGGCTGATGTCCGGCGACGAATCTCCGCCGCAACTGGAACCTTATCCCGCGAACTGAGGTTCAAGCTCCTGATGCCCTTTCCCGATCACCGCGACTCGTGGCTGACGGCCCGGCGCTTGCGCGCTCATGGAACGATTCTGGCTTTTTGCCTGTGGTCAATGTACATCTGGAATGTAGCCACGCCGGGCCTGCGCGATCGGAACGGAAATCTCAAGGGAACGGATTTTCTGCATCTCTACACGTTGGGCTCGCTTGCAATCGCTCATCGCGGAACAGATTTGTATGACATGAATGCGCAGGCAGCGCTGGCGGCAAAGCTCGTTCCGGAAGCCGCGGGTATTCGCTACCTGCCGCTTTATCCTCCGCACGTTTCGGTTTTCTTTGCATCTCTCGCTCACCTTCCGTATATATGGGCGCTGGCGTTGTGGTGGGGATGCAGTGCAGTCATCTATGCGATCTGCTGGTATAGCGTGTGGCGGAGCTGCCCCAATCTGCATCAACACGGCGCTACAATCGCGATTTTAGCCGCGGCGTTTCCCGCATTCTTTAACCTGATCGCCTGGGGACAGACCTCTGCTGCCGCGCTAGCTTGCTTTACGATGATGTATTTTCTTCTACGCGACAGGCAGGCGTTTCTTGCCGGATTAGTCCTGGGATGTTTGATTTTTAAGCCACAATTGGGAGTAGCCGCGGCCTTCGTCTTCATTGCGATTGGCGCCTGGAAAACCGTGGCAGGAGCGGTCCTGGCCGCATCGGCGCAGCTCTTTGTGGGGGTCCTCTATTATGGGATCGAACCATTTCGCCAATGGTTTCGCGTCCTACGAAATGTGCAGGGTGTCTTGCCGCTGCTTGAGCCCAGACTCTATCAGACCCACTCTCTGCGAACTTTTTGGACCATGCTTCTTCCGCAGGCAGCGGGGCCGATACTACCATTTGTACTTTATCTCGTGAGCGCAGGCGGCGTGCTCGCGATGACGATTGCGTGCTGGAAACGCCGCGACGTGCCCTTGCCTTTGCGATATTCAGCGCTTCTTCTGTCGAGCGTGCTGGTTGCACCGCACCTTACGGTCTACGATCTCGTAATCCTGGCCCCGGCGTTTCTCTTGTTAGCTGACTGGGTTACCGGTCATGCGCTCACAGCATCAACTCGCCATCTCGGAACTCTGCTTTACTTGATCTACATGCTCCCACTTCTAGGGCCCTTCACGAGATGGACGCACGTGCAGCTTTCTGTGATTGCGATGGTACTTGCGGTATACGTGATCTGGAGCATCTCCGGCGTCATCGATTCATCTGCTGCGACCGGGCGAAGCAAAGGAATCGCAACCGCGTGGTGATGAAGAGTGAGGCTACTTCGGTGTGCCGAAAAGAAATTTAAGGGCGTCAGGAAATCGCCGGGCCCATGCGGATTCATGGTGGGAAGCGTCCTCTTCGACCACCAGCTTCAGACGCGTGCCGTCCAACCCCGCGCGATGAAAGATTGCCGCCAGTTCGCGGACATCGTCAACCATGCTCTGGTCTTTATCCTTACGCCCGGCTTCGGCAGTTCCGGTTCCGAGAAAGACTCGTTCGGGCCAGCGCTTAACTCCACGGCTTTGCCTAATTAGCTGCCGGTTCGAAGCCCACAGTGAAGGACTCTCAAGCAAGAGTCGGCCAATCACACCGGGACGCACTGCCGCGGTGTACAGCGCAATCAGAGCGCCGAGCGACGATCCGCCCAAACCCGTGTTCTCAGGGCCGTGCGCCACGCGGTAGTTGCGGTCGATGAATGGAATAACCTCTTTGGAAAGAAAACTGGGAAAACGCGTTCCATGGGCTCGCCACATGATTGGATGCAGGGAACGGTGCGGCATGTATTCGCGGATGCGCTCTCGTCCCGCATTGTCCATACCGACAATAATCATGGGTGGAACCGCGCCTTCGCGGATCAGCCGGTCGGCAGTTTCATCCACTTGCCACTCGATCCCGTTAAAGGCAGTCGATGCTTCGAACAAATTCTGTCCGTCGTTCAAATAGAGGACCGGGTAATGTCGGCTGGCAGCGGCCGCATCATCATAATCAGGAGGCAGCCACACGCGCAGGAAGCGCGTGTTATGGAAAATGCGGCTGCGAAATTCGTGGAGGCGCAAATCTCCAGTAGCTGACTCCGCGCGAATTACTCCCGCGGCAGGTCCACTCCAATTTTCAGATTGCTGGATTTCTTCCATCAGGAAAAGCGCACTATCAGAATACAACGGCGGGGCTGCTTCACGCTCTCGCGGTTCTTAGTTTCACAGCAGTTGCGAGAACGCTGATCAAAGAGATCAAGCCCAAAGAACTCAGGCATAAAATGCACCAGGTCGACAGAACGTAGGCTTCAACGTAGGTAAGGTACAGGGCGAATCCTAGCCCGGCAATCGCCGATCCCAGCAGGCGGTTTGGCGTCTCCTGGCGAGATTTCAGGAAGCTCGCCAGCACGAACAGCGCGGCGTATCCGGCTACGCCAATTGCGGCTACCGGAATTCCCTCAAGCGTGGAATATGCGCTGCGGTTCACGATGTCACAATTGAACTTCTCGCCGAACTCGCAGTATCCCGTAGCCGACCTCGCATAATGGCGCTGCAGAGAGACTGCCGACACGATCACTCCGGCAATCGATAGGACCGCGATTGCAGCAAAGAGAAATCGAGCGCCGGAAGGAGAGCTCGTCACGGCAGGCTGCACCCGGTCTTGTCGCTCAGAGCTTCCAGAGACAGCACTCCCTCCTTCGGTGGCTCCGCGCCAAACTGCCAACTCGGAAACAGCTTCACGCCCGCAATCTTGCACTCCGAGGCCTCTTCCCTTGTGCCCTTGATCGCGCACTCCACGTATGGGACATAGTGGAATGATTCGCCGAACATTTCTTTCTGATCCAGGCAGTGAGGACAATAATAGAGTCCGTACATCTTAGTTTGCTTTGCGGCCAGGCATTGCGCGAAGGCGTCGTACTTGTGATTTTGTTGGTGCCGGTAGTAGCGGCCACCGCCGAAAGCAACAGCAACCAGAAGCAGCACTATCGCGTAATTGCGGATTTTCTTCTTTTTCTCCTCGCTCGCGCCGGCATCGCGTTCGCTTTTACTTTTTCGCTTTTCTTGAGACATAACTCACCCTTATATCACGGTCGGATTCCCCATCTATCAGGCGACGACGTTGAGGGCTCCGGGAAGCACGTCCAACTCTTCGCAATGGAGAGTCAGCACTTCCCCGTCGACCATCACGTTGATGGGAGCGTCCAAGTTAAATTCAACACGCCGCACGCTCTTACGCTCGGCCAAAGGGTGCTGGATATGCGTTCCGTCATACAATCCGGGCAGATTGCGGATGAGTCCCAATCGTCCAATCGGGCCCCATCTCACGTATTCCAGCAGGCCATCGTCGATCTCGGCATTGGGAGCGATCATCATGGTCCCGCCGGTGAACTTGCTGTTGTTGAAAGTCAGGAACAGGCAGCGCCGGTTATCGAAACTTTTTTCGCCTTCGACTCGAACTGGGAAGGACCGGCGATTGAAACGAGACAGGGTCAAGAAAATCGAAGTTACGTAGCCCAGCTCGCCCCAATTGCTGAAGCGGCGAGCGCGCAGAGTGGCAACATCTGCGGAAAAACCCATACTCAATAGATTGATGTAGTAGATTACGCCGTTGCGATGGCGCAACCGCATCACGTCGCAGGGCCGGCGCCGGTTAGCGATCAGCGATTCAATCCCATGCTCAACACCGCGATCGCTGAAGTCGCGCAGGAAAGAATTCCCTGTGCCCAGAGGTAAAAACGCCAGGGTGGGCCGCTCAGCCTCGAGCGCTTGCGGATAAAGTCCGTTCACGATTTCATAAGAGGTGCCATCGCCCCCAATCGCGATGAAATTCCGGACGCCGCGCCGATAAGCCTCGCGAGCAATTGCTGTAGCCTGTCCAGGAGCGCTGGTGGGTGACAGAGTGAAGTCAACGCCGCCAGCCCGCAGGCGTTCCAGCGCGGGAGCGAGCAGCTTGCGGCTCCGCCCACCTCCTGCTGCCGGATTTACAATCGCAAGATAGCTTTGCCCCAACGTTCCGATCCATTTTCACAGACTAAATGCAGTGCAAAACGCCCGACCCGGTTACAAGGCCACTACGGCGTCGCGACCCAACGACTTTGCGATCTCCTCGGCCAGCGCCTGTCGCTTGATTTTCATCGATGCGGTCCGGGGAAAGTCTTTCTCCCAAATTAAATATCCGCTCACGCGTTTGAAGTCCGGCAGACGGCGATTACGCGCTGATATTTCTTCCAACAACCTGGCGTCGAACTTCTGATTTTGCTCGAGCCGCAGCACCAGCATCAAGCTTTCACGTCCAAGTTCTTTTTTTGGCCAGACGTAATTCGCGGCAAACACCGAGTACTCTTTCACCGGGAGTCCATCGAACGCAGTTTCTATATCCTCAGGATAGATATTCTTGCCGCCTTCGGTGACGATCATATTTTTCTTGCGACCGAAGAGCTGCAAGTGTCCACCACTCTCGAACCGGCCCAGATCGCCCGTCAGAAGCCAGCCGTCGACGATCGTCTCTAATGTAAGCTCGGGATCGTCGAGATAATGCGACATTACCGTCTTGCTTCTGGCAGCGACTTCGCCGACGCCCTCCGCGTCCGGATTCAGAATTCGCAATTCCACTCCCGGCAGCGGCTTGCCAACTGTGTCAGCGCGAAAGGGCTTGAGATCATTGAGCGTCAGGGCGGTCCCGGCCTCGGTGAGACCGTAACCATTTACCACAGGGATGCCGAGATCGTAGAAGAACTGCATGGTCGAGGGTTCTATGAAAGCGCCGCCCGTGATCAGCGCCAGCACCTCGCCCCCGAAGCCCCGGTGCACATTGGAGAGCAACATGCGACTGAGTTTCACGTTGGGGCGATGGCGCGTGAGTAAACGATTTGTTGCAATCATGGCGTTCAGGAGCGTCCTCTTCCACGACGGAAGCTCGTCGAACTTTGCACGCAGCCCGCGCTCCAGATTTTTGACGATCATGGGGACCAGCGAGACGTAGGTAATGCGATAGCGCACAAAAGCATCCCGCACGAATTCGGGGCGGAGCGTGCGCAGATGGACCACGCACGCTCCGCACACGA
>QIAK01000393.1:0-9273 GCA_003225515.1 Acidobacteriota bacterium
TCTCAAGGACAATGCCGAAGTGTTCTTGCAGGATTCTCTGACCGCGCCGAAAGTCAGCTTGAGCCCGAGCACATTGATGTTTCCGAAGCAGGTGCTGAATACTACGAGCGCTCCGATTTCTACTCTGTTGATCAACGAAGGCAATACGACTCTCCAGATCAATAAGGTGGGCATCGCGACCAACAATTCAAGCGACTTCAGCGTCTCCTTCAATGGTTGTGGGTCGATGCTGGCACCGGGCGCCAGATGCACTCTGGAAGCGACATTCACTCCAACCGCGAGCGGAAACCGCGGCTCGCTGATGCAAGTGAGGGATAGCGGGGTCAACAGCCCGCAGAATGTAACCCTTTCAGGTGTGGGAACTGCAATCAGCCTGTCTCCGACTGGAATCCCGTTTGGAAATCAGAAGGTGGGGACTACGAGTGCCGCACAGAACATCACACTGACGAACGTCGGCAAGTTGCTGGTCAGCTTTACGGGAAGCAAGATCAGCATTAGCGGTGCGAAATCGAGTATTGCCGCAGGGGCGAGCTGCACGATCAGTGTTTCGTTTAAGCCGACTGCAACGGGACGGCGGACTGCCTCAGTAAGCGTCAGTGACAATGGCGGCGGGAGCCCACAGAAGGTGAGCCTGGTGGGAACAGGAACATAGGCGGCACGAATCGCGCGTGCCTCAAATCCGATTTCCACATGGTTACACAGTCTTATGGTTCACTTTCCAATACACGGCGTAGCGCTCGTGGATCACCTGGTTTAGCGGGACCATCGTCACTGGTTGCGATTGTCCGCTTTTTAATGCCGCCTGACATTGCCCGAGCCCGGCGACCACGGCACCGGCATTATTTTTCAGGTCTTCATCTCCGCAGGCGGCGTACATGAGTGCGCACGCGGAAAGATAGTGCCCTCCGGCGTAATGGCCGCGAAGTTCGCAGTCGGGCCTCTCCCATCCTCCCAGCGGCTGGGCTTGGGTCGAAATTCCGGCGGTGATCCGGAAAGTGTGTAAGAGGCGATCGGGCGGCAGCGAATGCAGATATCGGCGGACCGTCTCCCAATCGCACTTGCTTGAGGGGAAATGGGAGCGCCTTCCATGGAACTTTCTCGCGCTTCAAGGCCTTGGCGTCGTTCTGGATGGCGTTCAGCACCGGGTCTTGCAGCGGACCGGCCATCAATCCTTTTGGAAGCAGTGTCGAACCCGCGGCGCCGGCGACTGCTGTCAGAAAATGCCGGCGAGACAATGATGTGAAGCGAGCCATTTTTCCTCCGTACTGATCCCGCCCGAGTGCAACGGTAATGGATATTGTCTACACTAATCGTCGAGTTGGCGAAAGGCTTATTCAAAATCGCGCCTGATTAAAAGATGAGCACAGCAGCCTATGACGTCGTGATTGTCGGGGCCGGGATTGTGGGCGCGGCTTGTGCCGACGAGTTCACGCGCCGGGGTATGCGCGTGTTGGTTCTCGATCGCGATTTTGTAGGGTCCGGCGCCACAGCTGCCGGGATGGGACACATCGTCGTAATGGACGATTCCGAGGCGCAGTTTGCCTTGACCCGCTATTCGCAGCAACTCTGGAAGAGTCTGCGCCCGCAACTGCCGGACGACTGCGAATACGAGCAGTGCGGGACGATCTGGGTCGCGGCCGACGAAGAGGAACTGGAGGAGGTCCGGCGCAAGCACGCATACTATTCGCAACGCGGTGTTCCGGTGACAGTCCTCGATCCGCAGGCATTGCGCCAACTGGAGCCGAATTTGCGCGATGGCCTTTCAGGCGGCCTGCTCGTGGAAGAAGATATCGTGCTGTATCCGCCGTGCGCAGCCCGGTTTCTGATGGAGCGGGCCAGAAAATGCGGGGCACAGATCCGGCTCGGCGTCACGGTGACACACCTCGGGCAAGGATTCGTTCGACTGTCGGACGGAGCCGAGATCACTGCGGGAATTGTCGTGAACGCGGCGGGAGCATGGGCTGCGGAACTGACCGGCGGAATTGAAGTAAAAAAACGCAAGGGACACCTGGTGATCACCGATCGCTATGCAGGCTTCCTGCGACATCAACTGTTGGAGCTTGGTTATTTGAAGAGCGCGCACTCGGTCGCGAGCGATTCGGTTGCGTTTAATGTGCAGCCTCGGCGAACTGGCCAGATTTTGATTGGCTCATCACGCCAGTATGGTGCGGAGCATCGGGAGGTCGACCAGCAGATTCTTCGGCGCATGCTGCGACGCGCGCAGGAGTACGTGCCGGGACTTGGTGCATTGTCCGCAGTACGGACTTGGACCGGATTCCGCGCCACTACGCCCGACAAATTGCCGCTGATTGGTCCGAGTACGGGAGACAAGTCTCTTTTTCTTGCAACCGGGCATGAGGGACTCGGAATCACGACTTCGCTGGCCACGGCGAGAATCCTGGTAGATGCGATCACGGGCGCGAAGCCGGAGATTCTGATTGAGCCGTACTTGCCATCGCGAGCGGCCAAGGAATCTGTTCATGCCTGATTCCAACGTGAACTCGGTGACATTGATCGTGAACGGTTCACCTGTGAATGTGCTTGCGGGGACAACGGTCGCGGTGGCTGTGGCGATTGCCGGCAGACCGTGCCGCACATCCGTCGGCGGCGAACCACGGGGGCCATTATGCGGGATGGGAATCTGCTTTGAATGTCGTGTGTCGATTAATGGAAGAAGCCATTGCCGGAGTTGCCAGATTGTGTGTGAGCCGGGGATGGAAGTGAAGACCGATGAGTAGAGATTCGGAGAGTCGCTTCGACGTACTCGTCATTGGTGGAGGTCCTGCCGGCATCGCGGCAGCGGTGCGAGCGGCGGAATGCGGCGTCCGAGTCGGAATCGTGGATGATAATCCTGCGTTAGGCGGTCAAATCTGGCGCACTGGACTTGGCAACGCACACAGCGACGATGCAAAGAGGAAGATGTGGAGCAGTCGTTTACCTCCGGAAGTTATGGCGTTCTATGGGACCCGAGTTTTCGATCAAGCGGCAGCTGGCAAATTGTTGGCGGAGGATGCCGATGGGGTCCGCGAATTGTGTTACGCGAATTTAGTACTGGCGACGGGAGCGCGCGAGCGGTTTCTGCCCTTTCCAGGATGGACTCTACCGAACGTAATGGGCGCGGGTGGCTTGCAGGCGATGGTTAAATGCGGCCTGCCGATTCGTGGCAAGCGCGTAGTCATTGCCGGCACAGGACCGCTGCTGCTGGCGGTTGCGGCATACCTGCAAAAGCAGGGCGCCGAGATTGCTTTCATTTGCGAGCCGGCGGGACTAGTAAGGTATCCAGGGAAGATTTCCGAGGGACTGCGCTTAAAAAAAGCCTTGGCCGGCATTCCATTGGCGACGAAATGTTGGCCGGTGGCGGCGCACGGTGCGCAGGCTCTTGAAAGCGTGACGATTTCACGAGCCGGGAAGAAAGAAAACGTGTCGTGCGATTGTCTCGCGTGCGGATTTCATTTGGTGCCGAACACAGAGTTGCAGGCGCTGCTGGGCTGCCGAATCACCGGCGGCTATGTGCAGGTGGACGAATTCCAACAAACGTCGGTGTCGCGAATCTTCTGTGCAGGCGAGCCTACAGGCATTGGCGGCGTGGAGTCGGCACTGGTCGAGGGAGAGATCGCCGGGTTGGCTGCTGCCGGGCAAGCGGCACGAGCGCGTCAGCTATTTGGCAAGCGACGAAAAACACGGCGCTTCACGACGATCTTAGATCAGGCATTCAGATTGCGACCCGAGCTAAAGCACCTGCCGTCGGCGGAAACGATTGTATGTCGCTGCGAAGACGTTTCATATTCCCGCCTGCAAGAACAGCAATCCTGGCGTGCGGCGAAGTTGCATACGCGCTGCGGAATGGGCCTATGCCAGGGAAGAATCTGCGGACCAGCCACGGAATTTCTTTTCGGATGGAAGCAAGACTCGGTGCGTCCGCCAATTTTCCCAGCGCGTGTAGCGAGCATGGGATGACGGAGTAGGCTGGTCTCTGATCCATGAATTGAAGAAGGAGCTTGCGATGAACTGGAAGGGCGTGATGCCCGCAATCACCACTTGCTTTAACAACGATCTCAGCATCGATTATCACTTCATGGTGGAACACAGCCGCTGGCTGTTCGACAACGGTTGCACCGGCGTGGTCGCGCTCGGGTCCCTGGGAGAAGGGGCGACGCTGGAGTTCGAAGAGAAGATCGCGATACTGCGCACTTGCGTGAAGGCGATTCACGGGCGCGGTCCGGTGGTGGCAGCCATCTCGGCCCTTTCGACGGCGGAGGCGGTGCGATTGGCGAAAAGCGCTGCGGATCTCGGATGCGACGGGCTGATGGTCCTGCCTCCTTACGTTTACCAAGGCAACTGGCGAGAGATGAAGACGCACGTTGCCGCGGTGTTCAACGCAACACCATTGTCATGCATGCTCTACAACAATCCCATTGCGTACGGCACCGATTTTCTTCCTGAGCAGATTCGCGAGCTGGCGGGCGAGCATACCAATCTCACCGCGGTAAAGGAGTCAAGCACGGACGTGCGGCGGGTCTCGGCCATCCGCGCAGTACTGGACCAGCGGCTTGAAATTTGTGTAGGCGTGGATGATGCGGTGCTGGAGGCAATTGGCGTGGGAGCCACCGGATGGGTTGCCGGCCTGGCGAATGCGTTGCCGCGCGAATCGGTGGATTTGTTCAACGCGGGAATGAACGGCGAGACGGAAAAAGCATTCGAATTGTACCGCTGGTTCCTGCCGCTGCTCCGCATGGACACGGTTCCAAACTTCGTTCAACTCATCAAGCTGGTGCAGGCGGAAGCGGGCATGGGAAATTCGCGGGTACGCCCGCCACGCCTGGAGTTGGTGGGGACCGAACTTGAGCAGAATCGTAAAATTATTCGTGAGGCGTTACAGTCTCGTCCTCAGTCGGCGAGTACGCTTGCTGTACCGCATGGAAAGTAATTTCGGCTCCTTCATATGGCAAATCTTTCAGGACGGTCGTTGATTGGATTTCGAGAAGGTGCGGGCTCGGATGAGGCCATGTATGCGGTAGATCCCTCGACCGGCGAGCGCTTGCAGCCTGCATTCATTTCGGCTACGCCGGAGGAAGTAGAGCTCGCTGCCCGTCTTGCGACGGAGGCTTTCGTCGGATACCAGCGCATTTCCGGACGCGACCGCGGCGCGTTCCTGCGCGCGATCGCTGCGAATATCGAAGCCATTGCGGACGATGTGATCGCGCGTGCCATGCAGGAAACAGCTCTGCCGCAGGCGCGATTGCAAGGCGAGACGGCGCGCACCTGCGCGCAGCTTCGTCTTTTTGCGCAGGTAGCGGAAGAGGGATCGTGGGTGCAGGCCCGCATCGACCGCGCGAATCCGCAACGGAAGCCTGCTCCCAAGCC
Organism: Acidobacteriota bacterium; assembly: GCA_003225515.1. Taxonomy (GTDB): domain Bacteria; phylum Acidobacteriota; class Terriglobia; order Terriglobales; family Acidobacteriaceae; genus Sulfotelmatobacter. Next base: position 5,365 of record QIAK01000393.1, read on the forward strand.
CGACATTCGCTCCATGTTGCGGCCGCTGGGCCCGGTGGTGGTGTTTGGCGCCAGCAACTTCCCGCTGGCATTTTCAGTTGCGGGCGGCGATACCGCTTCGGCGCTCGCCGCCGGCAATACCGTAATTTTCAAAGCGCATCCGGCTCATCCCGGGACAAGTGAGTTGGTGGGACGGGCAATTCAGAAAAGTGTGCGCGATTGCGGTCTGCCGGAAGGAGTTTTTTCGCTTCTTTTCGAGGCCGGCACGCAGGTTGGAACTCAGCTGGTCAAACATCCGTTGGTGAAAGCTGGCGGGTTCACCGGTTCGCGAGTTGCCGGACGAATTTTGATGGACCTGGCGGCGGCGCGTCCCGAGCCGATTCCGTTCTATGCGGAAATGAGCAGCACGAATCCCGTTTTCATATTGCCGGGCGCGTTGCGGGAGCGCGGCGAGAATATTGCCGCTGGACTGCATACGTCGTTCACCATGGGCGCTGGCCAATTCTGCACCAAGCCGGGAATGGTTTTCTTGCCGGAAGCTCCGGAGGCTTCCGGGTTCGCGCAGAAGTTAAAAGGTTTAGTCGCGGAATCGGCTTCGTTCCATCTTCTGACGAAAACGATTCACTCTGCCTATGACTCCGCGATTGCCAAGCGCAAGGCCGATGCGTCGCTCAAAGTGGCGACTGTGGCTTCGCAAGCAGCGGCAGGCAAGAGTTTCGTCGCCTGTTCGGCGCTGTTCGAAACCGATGCGGCATCATTTCTGGCTTCCGATCTGGATGCAGAAATCTTTGGTCCAACAACTCTGTTGGTGCAGCACTCCAGCCGCGATCAGATGATCGCGATTGCGCGCTCCCTGAAAGGCCATCTGACGGCGACGATTCATGGGACCGAACAGGATTTGTCTGAGTTTGCCGACCTGATCGCAATTCTGGAAAACAAAGTCGGCCGAATTGTGTTCAATGGATTTCCCACCGGCGTTGAGGTCACGCATGCGATGGTTCACGGCGGCCCGTACCCTTCGACTTCCGATGGGCGCTCGACTTCAGTCGGCAGTCAAGCCATCTTCCGGTTTGCGCGCCCGGTGTGCTATCAAGGATTTCCCGACGCTGCGCTGCCCGACGCGCTGAAGCACGCCAATCCATTGGGCATCTGGCGCATGATAGATGGTGAGATGTCACGCGACCGCTCTTGATTTTCGTTCCGCAGGGCGCACTCCCGCTACGCAATCGCAATCCAGGCAAGCGACTCGTACATCTCTCTGGCTAAATCTGGTAGTCGATATCTTCCATGATTCTTTGCAGCGATTCTGATAACGGTTCGCCTTTCGGCTCCGCACCCTCGAGTTGCTGAACTCTTTCGCGAAGCTTGTTCACTTCGTTCGCCACAGCCGCCAGGGCTTCCGACAGCGGATCGTTAATCTGCTTGGGATCGGTAATCACTACCCGCTTGCCTTCGCGAAAGACAATGTGTCCGGGAACGCCGACCACAGTTGAGTTCTCAGGGACATTGCGCAGAACAACCGATCCGGCGCCGATGCGGCAGTTTTTTCCAACGGTAATGTTGCCCAGAATCTTGGCTCCGCCGCCGACAACTACGCCGTCTTCGATTGTGGGATGCCGCTGCCCTTGTTCTTTACCGGTGCCGCCTAAAGTCACGCCCTGGTAAAGAGTCACGTCCGCACCGACGATTGTGGTCTCGCCAATCACCACGCCATTGCCATGATCGATAAACAGGCGGCGTCCGATCTTTGCTCCGGGATGAATCTCAATTCCAGTGAGGAAGCGTGCAGCCTGCGACAAAATGCGGGCCGGTAAGAAGAGCCGATGGTTCCACATCCAGTGATTGATCCGAAAGAACCACACTGCATGCAGGCCTGCATAGCAGAGGAATACCTCCAGGCGCGACTTTGCGGCGGGATCGTGCTCCATCACATTCGCCACGTCTTCGCGAATTAGCGCCAGCAGGTGCGGCATGGAAATGTAGACAGAACTGCGATCAGACCGGCGGCAGCGTTACCGTGGGAATCTGCAATGCCTTGTCGCGCAATTCCTGGAACAAAATGCTGCTCAAATAGCGTTCGCCAAAAGAAGGCAAAATCACAACGATCAACTTGCCGGCATTCTCCGGGCGGCGAGCAACCTTCAAGGCCGCAACCACCGCGGCTCCGGAGGAGATGCCGACGAACAACCCTTCGTCCAGCGGCAGCCGACGAGCCATCAAAATCGCTTCATCGTTAGTTACCGTGATGACTTCGTCAATGTAGTCGCAGCGCAAGATGCTGGGGACGAACCCGGCGCCAATGCCCTGAATCTTGTGAGGAGAAGGCTTGCCTCCGGAAAGAATGGGACTGTCGGCGGGCTCCACCGCGACGGCTTTGAAGGAATGCTTCTTGGGTTTGATGTACTGGCATATGCCGGTAATTGTTCCGCCCGTGCCGACGCCGGAAATCAGAATGTCGACGCGCCCGTCGGTGTCCTCCCAGATCTCCGGCCCGGTGGTTTCGAAGTGAATCTTAGGATTGGCGGCATTGTCGAACTGCTGCAGCATGTAGCCGTTGGGATTAGCGGCAAGAATTTCTTTGGCTTTGAGGATTGCCCCAGGCATTCCGCGGGGCCCGGGAGTGAGAACGATCTCCGCGCCAAACGCAAGCAGCAGCACGCGCCGCTCCAGGCTCATGGTCTCCGGCATGGTGAGAATCAGCTTGTAGCCCTTTACCGCGGCAACAAAAGCCAGTCCGATTCCCGTGTTGCCACTGGTCGGCTCGACCAGCACCGTCTTGCCGGGATGAATTTTGCCCTGACGCTCCGCCTCGGCGATCATGCTGACGCCGATGCGATCTTTGACGCTGGCAAGGGGATTCTGGCTTTCGAGTTTTGCTACCACCTCTGCGACGCAACCCTCAGTGACTTTGTTCAAGCGCACCAGCGGCGTGTGGCCGATCAGTTCGGTAATATCTTTTGCGATTCTCATCGCGCGTCGTTCCTCCTCACAGACTTGGTAAGTGGACACGGTCTGTCCGATTCAACACGTATAGTACCAACATCCGGAATATCTGAATGGTTGCAGAACGCACGAACGTGTGCGCTGATACGAATCTCCTTCTCCATCCCGAAGGCGTCATGCCGAAAGGCGGCGCACTTCAGCCGCCTGAGAGCCTGCCCTGAGCGGAGTCGAAGGGAATCTCCCTCTCTCGAATTTCATGGATGCGGGAGATCCCTCTCTGCGCCTGAAGAACGGCTCCGCTCGGGATGACTTCCAGCTCTTAACAGTCTCGGATTCAAACCTCCGCGACCTGCACGCACCTTAGCGGTGGGTCAGTCCGAAGCTCACAGCCCCCGCTGATGTTCCTACATTGACGACGGAGACAGCGCGTTCCAGCTTGTGATGGCCGGTCTTGTGAAAGAAGTAGCTGAGACTGATGACGAACGCGGTCTCTCCAGCGAAATTCATCGCCAAGCCGGCCGAGGAGCGGCCGAAGAGACGAACCAGCGGATTCAATTCGCGTCCGCCGCTCTGCAGGTTGGCGCGAGTCACCGCGAAGTCTGCGCCGTTCGAAACCGCGGCGGCGGCGAACAGTATGCAATTCTGTGTGTCCCAGAATTTGTGTCGTGAGTCCACGTTCGCCTGCGGGATCATGATTGGCGACACCGCTTCAATCAATGACGTAGGCGCATCCGGAAATGGCGCCGAAGCCACTAGAACCTGCGCGTGCACAGCTGGAGATAAAGCGCTGCTCGATAACAAGGCGATGAAAATTAATGGAAAGCAGCGAAGGAGCTTGTGAAAGGCCATAAGTGCCCGCCGATTTCGGCGTAGCACTCAGAGAGGGCGCAATCGCGGCTCCATGCAGGAAACATTAGAATCGCGAAAAGCCGCACCAAATAAGGTGTTTCGACTGCATTTCTAATGAGAATCGCATTCCGCTGTGCA
>QIAK01000393.1:9356-12634 GCA_003225515.1 Acidobacteriota bacterium
CATCACGAAGTCAACTCTTTGCAGCGCGGCAATGTCCTGCAAAGGATCACCGGAGACTGCGATCACGTCCGCCAGATAGCCGGGTTCCAGCGAGCCAATTTGCCCCTCCCAGCCGAGCAGCTTTGCTCCATTCAGCAGATCTGCCTGAAGTACTGCCAGCGGCGACATGCCGAATTTCACCATCAGCATAAATTCGCGCGCCTGCGTGCCGTGAGGAAAGGGCCCAACATCGGATCCAACGGCCATTGGAACTCCTGCAGCGACCTGCTTCTTGAATTCCTGCATCTTCACCCCGAGCGTCTGACGCTCCCTGGCGCCCTGCTCCGACGTGGCGGCGTGCTCGGCGAAATATTCGAAGATGGTGAACGTGGGCACCGCGAAAATCTGTTTTTCTTTCATCAGCCTCATAGTCTCATCACTAAGCTGATCGGCATGATCAATGGAAGCGACTCCGGCTTGCGCGGCAAAAAGCGTTCCTGGTTCTCCGGTTGCATGTACGGCTACGTGTCGGCCAACTCGCGCCGCTTCTTTCACTGCGGCTTCCAACTGAGGCTCCATGTACTGATACGGCGTCTCAAGTTTTCCATTCCGAACCGAGTCGGCGCCGGTCTCGTAGATCTTGATGAAGTCTGCGCCTTCCTTGAACTGCTGCCGCATTACTGTAACCAGCTCATCCGAATTGTTGGCGTAATTCGCATTGGGAAGAACGTGCTGCTCCGGGTTATAGCCAATAGCATCCTCGTGGCCGCCGAGAATGTTGATCGCGTTGCCGCTGATGCGCAAGCGCGGTCCGGGAATACGGCTTTCATTGATCGCGTTGCGGACTGCTGTATCCGCCGAACCAGCGCCCTCGGTCCCCATATCGCGCTCTGCCGTGAAACCCGCCATCAGATCATCGCGTGCCGCAAGCGTGGCCGTAATAGTGCGCTGCGGAACTGATTCCTGAACGGTCTGCAGGTCTTCCGCACCAGGATGAAGAAAGAGATGAACGTGCGCATCGATCAATCCCGGAACAAGCGTTCGATCGCCGAGATCGATCACCTCCGCGCCCGGTGGATGCTTCACCGAACTGCCCGCCTCGACAATGTGGTCGCCCTGCACCAGAAGCTCGCCGGGTTTCACGATGCGCCCGGTTTTCACGTCCAACAGGCGCGCTGCGCGAAGCACGATCGCATGCGACGGCGCAAGCTGAGATTGTCCCGCCGAATTTAGAGCGAGACTCAATAACAGAAATATCGCGGTGAAAGTGACCCTTCGCATCGTCATATTGCCCGCGATGGTACCACTCCCAATCGCCGCCTGCCAAAGCGGGTTGCATAGCACTTGTTATTTTAGCCACTGATCGCAAAACAGATTTAGCGAGCCCTGCCAAGCCGAATTGCAATCAAAACCCGCCCGGCCCGAATGCCGCTGATGCGAGCTAAGTCACAAACTCTCTCGACGTAGTACACTTTTCGGCATGATGCCTAGACAACTCACGACCGTATGCGCTACCGTCCTGCTCACCTTTTCGATCGCCGGCCTCGCCTTTGCGCAGGTCAGCACCCGACATATGCAGGCAGTTCAGCAAAAATCTTTTGGCACGCAGGATGGGAGGCCCGTCACTTTGTACACGCTCACGAATGTAAACGGCGTCGAAGTCGATACCATGAATTATGGCGGCATCATTCTTTCAATTCGCGTTCCGGACCGTAAGGGCCAGTTCGCCGATGTCGTCCTCGGCCATGAAAAACTCGAGGGCTACATTCCCAATCCTCCTTACATCGGCGCCGTCGTTGGGCGCTATGCCAACCGCATTGCCAACGGCACCTTCACACTCGATGGCAAGACCTACACTTTGCCCAAGAACGATGGCCCTAACACGCTGCACGGTGGCGTCGACAAGACTTTCAACAAAGTTGTATGGGACGGCGAAGCTCTGAAGGGGAAGGCTGGAGTCACATACACCTATCTCAGCAAGGATGGCGATGATGGCTTCCCGGGCAATCTGAAGCTTCGAGTTACATATACGCTGACCAACACCAACGAACTCGTCATCGACTACGAAGCGACTACCGATAAGGCCACGCCGATTAATCTAAGCCAGCACAGTTATTTCAATCTGGCTGGAGAAGGCACCGGCGAGATCCTGAATCACGAAGTCATGATCAACGCTGACCGGTTCACTCCGGTAGACAAAAACCTGATTCCCACGGGAGAGCTGCGGCCTGTCAAAGGCACGCCCCTCGACTTCACCACGTCTACTAAGATTGGCGCGCGCGTCGACGACACTTACGAACAGATCGCACTCGGTCATGGCTACGATCACAACTGGGTCATTAACCGCAACAAGGGCGATGATGGGTTAGTCCTGGCCGCGCGCGTTTACGAGCCGACAACCGGTCGCGTGCTGGAAGTTACGACGACCCAACCTGGCGTTCAGTTCTACACCGGAAATTTTCTCGACGGCACCGTCACAGGAAAGCAGGGACACGTGTACAAGCGCCGCTATGGCTTCTGCCTGGAGACGCAGCACTTCCCGGATTCTCCAAACCATCCGGATTTTCCCAGCACGATCCTGAAGCCGGGTGAGACGTTCCGCTCGAAGACTGTATTTAAGTTCTCGGCGAAATAGCTTGTAGAAGATCTAAACGAAACCCGAGCATCTGACGAAACGTCCTCGGGAGCTGGCGCCGGCACGCGACAGCCCCGGAGCGGCTGCGGCACGGGCCGTCCTCACTCCGCCCTTAATTCCTCCACCAGGCTCTTCTCCACCGCTTCGCAATGTATCGCGGAGAGCTTTTTCCCGCCCGACGTCAGATAAAACGTGTCGATCGCCATCTGGCCCTCGGTATCGATCAAAGCGATTTCAATGTTGCATTTCTGATCCGAGAGGCATGACGCAATCCGATGCAGCAGCCGCGGACGATCCTGGGCGATCACTTGCACCAACGTGCTCGTCGACGAACAGGAATCGTCAAACTCAATCTTGGTTTCGACTTTCACTTTCGCGATCGTTCCTTTCTCCGACCGCTGGCGATCGCGCAGCATCCTTTCCAGATCGGCCTCGCCCAGCAGCACTTCGCTGACGCTGCGCTTAAACCGTTCCCACTCGGAAAGATTCAACTCCAGCGTGCGGAAGCGGTCCGTAAAAAAAAGCGTGTCGACCACGGTGCCGGCCTCATTCGAAAACGCGTTGGCCTTCACAATGTTCATGCCCCACGCCGCCAGCACTCCCGCCAACTTCGCAAATAGAAACGGCCGATCTCGAGTTACCAGCGATAACTCATACCAGTGGC
>QIAK01000393.1:12643-18789 GCA_003225515.1 Acidobacteriota bacterium
TTCAGGTCAACCTGCACGGGGTCCGTGCCCAACGCGTCCGCCATGCCCATATGCCGCATTACCTCCTCGGCGGAATGGACCAGCAGGTAACGTTGCGGAAATCCTTCGAGAAACTCTTTGAACTTGCTGCTGGTCACCGGCGCCAGAGACCGCAACCGCGCCAGCTTTTCATCATTCAGATCGGCATGCACGCGCTGATCGGCGCTGCGGTTCAGGTAATTTTCCGCCCCCATATAGAGCTGCCAGACGTTCTCCGCCTTCCACGGAGTGAGCGCCTCCGGATTTACGGCCTTAATATCCGCATACGTCAGCAGGGTCAGCATTTTCAGCCGCTCCGGCGTTCCCATTTTGTCCGCAAATGTCGCCACCGTATCCGGATTGAAAATGTCGCGCCGTAAAGCCGCCGATAGCTCAAGATGGCTGCCGATCAAAAACAACACCTCGGCCCGTTCCTTTGGATCCACATCCAGCCGGTCCATTGCCCGCTCCGCAATATCGAGGCTGGCCACCACGTGATTGTCGCCAGGCACTCCCTTTCCTGTGTCATGCAGCAACAACGCCAGGTAAAGCAACTCCGGATTCTCCAATTCGCCCAGCAGCTCTGCATACTGTGACTGCTTCAGCCGGTGCAGGCTCTCGATCGCCAGAAAGGAATGCTCGTCCACCGTGAAGCGATGATAGAAATCGCGCACCACGAGCGAGTCGATCAGCTTTAATTCCGGCAACAGCAGAGTCAGCAGCCGTAGTGATTGCATCGCTCGCAGCGCATCGGCGGCATGCGGCTGCAGCAGAGTTTCCTGCAGATAGAGCCATAGTTCGGCTCCGCGCGGCGGTGTGGAAGCCAGCGCCGGAAGCGCCTGCTCGATGCGGTACTCCGTGGTCGCACTCAACTTCAACCCGTGGTGCGCCATAAAGTGGAACAGGCGCAGCAACACTTCAGCATCCTGCAACGCCGATGCCTGTTGCAGAAAGATGAGCCCATCCACCACGGAAAAATCCGCGGTCGTCAATCGCGACCGCCAGCTTTGCACCTGCCGGTACAGTGCTGACCACGCTTCTGGAATTTCTTCGAGCAGTTGAGTGACGGTGCGCTGCACCGCGCGCGCATGCCCGAAATAGATCCGCATCCAATCGGCGGCTGACACTGTTTCCGCGTCTGCCGCCCCGATCTTTCGCGCGGCCGCCTCGTCCTGTGCCTCCCAACCCCATGCCGGAAGTGCAAAAAGCATCGCGCCGCCATCAGAAAGTCCAGAGCAGACTCGAGTTGCTTGCGCACCGGCGCGCGCAGAGAGCTCGCGTCCGGCCAGTCGTGCAATTTGTCCATTGCCGAAATCAGCGCCAGCCAGGAAGCCACGTTGCAGTCGCGCAACCCGCCGGGCGCCTCTTTCAGATTCGGCTCGAGGTGATAGAGCGTCATCCCATATTTCGCGTGACGTTCGCGCGTAACCTCCGCCAGGCCTTGCAGCAGGGCCTTAGACTCGCGCATCACCAGCTTGGGGATTACCTTGTCATGAAGCCGCCGGAACAGGTCGCGATCGCCCGCAAGGTAGCGGCAATCGAGAAGAGAAATGGTGAATTCAGTGTTGTTGGCGTCGTAACGGTCGCACTCGCCCAGAAGCCGCGATGCCGGACTCAGCTTCAGCCGCAGGTCCCATAGTTCCTGTGAAAATCGGCGTACAGGATCTTTGAAAGTCTGCTCCGCGTTGCGATCCCCGAAAAGAAATAGAAGGTCGATGTCGGAATACGGAAACATCCATCCACGGCCGAATCCTCCGGTAGCGACGAGAGCGAAATTGGAAGGCTGGGCTGGATCGGGGGAAACGATGTCGCGCCACAAGCGTGCCAGAATTTCTTCCACCAGCCGCGTGCGTTGCCGCAGCGCCGCGCGACCAACACCCGTGGACTCGAACTCACGCTGGATGCGCGCCGATTCGTCGGTGAGAGAACTCCGCAGCTCGCTGATCAATGAGGACGCTGCCATGATGAAAGTAATTCACCGCCGGATCGCGCCGCTACAGAGCTCCCTCACCCCGCTCGTCGTTGCGAATGCGAATCGCCTCATCCACGCGGGAGAGAAAGATTTTTCCGTCTCCAATCTTCCCGCTGCGTGCGGCGGCCAGGATGGTCTGCACTGCCTTATCCACCATCGCGTCCGCCAGCACCATTTCGAGCTTCGTCTTCGGAATCAGATCGACGCTGTACTCGCGCCCCCGATAAACTTCGGTGTGCCCCTTCTGCCGTCCGTGACCGCGCACTTCCATCACCGTCATTCCCTCGACTCCGATGTCATGGAGCGCGGTTTTCACCATTTCCAGCTTGGAGTTTTGAATGACCGCCTCAATCTTCGTCATGATCTCAAGTCCTGTTCTGAGTTGTTCACGCACTTGCCGCGTCGAAACCGCGGGCACATTCTGACTACCCAACGCTGCTTCTAAATAGTAGTCCTCTTCTCCGCGCCCCGGAGTCCCAGTCCTTGAATTCTTTTTCCGGCAGCCTCCCATTCCAAGACGCCTCACTGTATCGCCCGAGGCAGCTGCGCGGAAATTGAAACTATTTATGGTACCTATCAGGTTTTGTTATTCAAATTGGAGGTGGCGGATGCGCACAATTCGACCGCACACTCGTTGCACTAGCATTTAGTTCAGGAACCACATTGCCATCAATTTTTTACGGTGCTTTTGGCGGCTCCTCGGCTACGGGCTTGGCGAACTTTGCATCATCCACGGGAACATTCTGTTTCGTTTCGCTCACCTGGATCGTGAACCGTCCGCCCGGACGAGCTAGCGTCCAGCGATAAGGAACCTTCACTCCGTCGTTCTCGCGATAATCGGCATAATCGATCTCGGTCGGAAGCCAGCCGAGGGCGGTGTCTCCGAAGCGCACCAGGCGAATCAGTAATCCGCTCTGCTCATCAAAAAATAGCCGCATCGGAGTCTTGCCCTCGCGCATTCCTACCACGACATAAGCCTTGGCGTCGCCAATCTTCTCGGTTCCCTGCGCCTGCAGTTCGCTGAACATCGCCTTCAGGTGGATTGGCAGGTGCAGGTCCGCGTCCATCGATGCCGCGTCAACTTCGCTACCTTGCATGGGGCGCACGCCCGGTCGTCCCGGAGCCGCCAGCCATCCCTCGTGCCCATTAAATGCGGTAACACTGTCACCCTCCGGCATGTGAGTGAATGAGATGCGCTGGTCCGGATCCTTCGCAAAAATTTCGATGGGCAACGATTTTCCGCCAAAATTAATTGTGCCTTTCATGATGCGGCTGCTGACCTTCTCGATCGCCGCGGCACCACCCGAGGCCTGCACGTATTTATCGAGTAACTGCTGGGCCATTTCGGAATTTCCTTTCGCCTCGCCGGATGCTGCTCCTCCCACGGGTGGCAGCATCATCGTGTTTCCAGCCGCCAATTCCTTCGGCGTTTCGGGCATCACTGACGGAATCGACTGTGGCTTCGGATTTCCATTGTGGCAGGAATTGCATGTGACCATACGCTGCCCGTTGAAGTTTTCCTGGTTGATGGTGATCATCATCTCCATCATCTTCCGCGCCTTCTTCTTCGGTTCCTTGTCGTCTTTGTCGAACGCGTCGTGCTCGTGGCAATATTCGCAACCTACGCCCAGCGATGCGCGGATGAACTCCATGGTCGGAATCAGTTGCTCCGCGGGAATGCCCTTCAGCACCTGAATATTCTTGAACTGCTGCTCGGCCTTTTTCGGGGTACCAGACTCGACAGCCGCGCCCGGAGTCGCGCCGCCGTGTGGAGGCGCGCTGGATTGCGCTTGCACGCCCACAAGTCCAACTGCCGCAAAGAAGAAGAGAACCGCTAGGAGAAAGACCAGCTTCGCATTCTTAGACTGTTTACGCATGATATGTCGACGCATGAAATTTTCGCCTCGAACCGGAATTGTAGAACCTTAACCTCTATTTCCTGTCCTGCTTCTCTGCGTGCCGCTCAAAGAATTTCCATTTATCCATCTCCGCCGGCACAGCCACGTCGAAAAATCCCACCATCATTTCATCGGAGGTCTGATCGCCCCACGTTACTGTTTTCCCCGGATCGGGATTGTGCGGATTATTCTTGGAATTGTCATACCACGCAATCGCCCGCAACTTGGTGCCCGCCTTCAATAGCCGCGGCTCGGCCAGTTTGTAACTCAACTGCCAATGGAAGTGATAATTTACCCGCAACAATACTTCCACGCTGCCGTCATCATGCACAATGTCGTACTCAAAACGCTTCCCGCGCAGGTGCATGTGCGGAAACAGACTCAATAAGATCGCGTCATTGGGCATCGTGCCCTGCACCTGCACGCGAAAATCGTCTACTCCCGGCGGAATGATCAGCGCATTATTATTCAACTGCAACGTGATCACCTTTTGCTTCGGCGGCGTCTTCGCAAACACGAGTCCGATGCTGGTCTGATCCTGATCGGCTGACCCGTTGGTCGTGTAGTGCATCTGGAACACCAGGTCCGAGCCCGCGGGCACAAACTTCGCCATGCCCTCCGGCCAGTGGTCGGGTGAACTTCCCGGCGCGTATACCAGCAGCAGATCGCTCGTAGTCTCGTGCGCCTCGCGCCGTTCCAGTGGATCGCCCAACGTCGAAGCTGTGAACGGCTCTCCCACCGGCGCGTGCCGCAGCCAGGTCGAATCCGAGGGACGAATATAAACCACCGCGTGATGCACGTGCGCTGGACTTCCCGGACGAAACTCCGCCATCTGAACCCACCGGTCCTCGGCAAAATGGGTGGGCACAATTTCGTAAGTGTATTCAACCTCGCCGCGCGCCGGAATCTCCACAGGCCGCAGCATTTTCACAACCAGATCGGGCTGCGGTATGTTCCATCCTTCAGTCCATTTTCGCGGTGCGGGTGCATCGTGGGGATCGCCCGCGGGTGCTCCTGCCGCGGACCACGCCACCAGAGTCGCGATCTGTTGCTCGGTCAGAGAATTATCGTTCGCAAAATATCCGTAACGCGGGTCGGCGAACCACGGTGGCATCATCTTCATCTCCACCGCGTGCGCGATTGCGCCCGTCCAGGCGCGCGATTGCTCGTAAGTCACCAGCGGCATCGGCGCTACTTCGCCTGGACGATGGCAGCTCTGGCAGTGGTCTTGCAGGATGGGCACGACATCTTTATAGAAACTGGGCGTCGCGGGCGAGGGCGCCTTCTGAGAACCGGCGCCCCAAAGACACATCGCCAGCCCCCAAAAAGCTGCAGCGACCGCAACCTTCTCACCCATCTCACCATTCTACAAGCCGAGTTTTTCTCGGGTACCTTCTTCGATGCGCCTCCTGTTCTCGCCGGTCACAGCAAAAGCCGCGGAAAGATGCTAAATTCGTGAGTCCATGTCTGCCCCCAATTCCACTTTCGTCCGTGCCTGTAAGTCCCAGTCTGTCGACCGCACTCCAGTCTGGTTCATGCGCCAGGCCGGGCGTTATATGCCTGAATACCGCGCCGTTCGCAAGCAGTATTCACTGCTCGAAATCTGCAAGAAGCCCGCTATCGCCGCCGAGGTCACCATCACGGCGGCGGAGATTCTCGGCATCGATGCCGCCATCATCTTTGCTGACCTGCTGCTGCCGCTCGAGGTCATGGGCTTGCCTTTCCATTTTTCCGCCGGAGAGGGTCCTGTAATCGAAAAGCCGGTGCGGAGCAAGGAAGACATCGCCAACCTGCGCACCGATCGCGTTGCTGAACTCGGTTATGTCTCTGAAGCCGTCAGCCTGGTGGCAAAGCATTTTGGAAACCGCCTGCCCGTGATCGGCTTTTGCGGCGCGCCATTCACTCTCGCCAGCTACATGATCGAGGGCGGGGGCTCGCGCAATTACGTCCACGCCAAAAAAATGATGTACAACTCCCCTGACGACTGGAATGTCTTGATGGGCAAGCTGGTCGCGGTGACAACCGCGTACTCGGCCGATCAAGTGCGCGCCGGCGCCGACGTAATCCAGATTTTCGACAGTTGGGTAGGTTGCCTTAGCGTAGAGGATTATCGCCGCTACGTTCTTCCGCACGTCACCGGAATGGTCAAGCAGTTGCAAAAGACAGGAGCGCCCGTCATCTACTTCGGAACCGACAGCGCGACGCTGCTCCCCGCCATGAACGAGACTGGAGCCGATGTGATCGGACTCGACTGGCGC
>QIAK01000609.1:0-235 GCA_003225515.1 Acidobacteriota bacterium
TACGACGTGCGGAAACACCATATCTCCGTTTTCGTGTTTCAGGAACGGTCTTTGCCGGTCAGGTTGAGTGATAGCGCTCCCCAGTCGGACAAATTGTCGTTCAACATGGAAACATGGAGTCAGGGCGGGCTTCGCTATTTCGTGATCGGCGACGCGAGCGCTGCGGACATTGATAGTCTTGCGAAATTGTTTAAAGCTGCGTCATAGAGGGGGCATCGGTAATCTGATGGCTCGC
>QIAK01000609.1:366-779 GCA_003225515.1 Acidobacteriota bacterium
ATTCCAAACAGGATTTTCGTTGCGAATACCAGAACGTTGAAGCGATTCCCTGTGTAGCACACTCTTGCCGGCGCAACGATAACAATGTTCACGGCCCACTTAGCTCCCCTGTAACTTCTCTCGTACGAACTCATCCTATCAGCACGCTGCACTTCGGCCATGGACAACAGGTCGTGTGCTTCAGTTGTCTTATGGTCAAGTGGACTGCGACTCAAACTGTGGGAGCTAATATAATGAGTAAAGTAATGCGCACGCTATTAATGGCCGGACTTGCGATGGGTTTGGCTTCGTCAACACTCAGCAAAGCACAAGATGCAGACACACACAGTGCGGGCGCTGTGTTTGTTATGACCAACAACGTAGACAAGAATGAAGTAATCGCATACCGTCGGGCTGGCGACGGCACGTTGCAG
>QIAK01000607.1:0-1299 GCA_003225515.1 Acidobacteriota bacterium
AATCGGGCGGATCACCCGGTCTGATTGCGGGTCCGAAGCCCACGGCAGTTTGCGCCGTCAGCGATATTTTCGACGTGATGTGAAGCTCGATTTGCGCTTGCAGAGCGGCACTGGGTGCGCCACCTGTGCCCGGCTCGCTGATCTGGGGCGAGAGGCTGAATTCCACATCCGGCCGGATCAGCCCCCAATTGCGCTTCACATGAAGATTGACCAGCGAGAACGCGGCCTGGTAGGTCACGCGATTGTTGGGGTCCGGAGACAGCTGCACGCTAATGTTCGGCTCATGAAGGATATCGAGTTCTGTGTCGTCGTCTCCAAACTTCCATTTGTTAACGTTGCGGTAAACCACCGTCACCGTATAAGTCGCGGGAAATGCTCCGGGCTGGTAATTGGCAGCTGCTCCGCTGGCTATGTCGGCGGCCAGGTGGGCCTTTTCATCGTCTTTGTTACCTTTGGCCGAATCGCCTCCGCTATCCGGGGTATACCTCGCGGTCAGGCTCAGAGCAGGCAACGATCGGGTCGACCAGTAGTACTTGGACCACAACGACGGAGTCAGGTTCGCGGGCGCCTGGGTCTTGGCGACCACGCTCGTGATCGCCCACTGCTGGTCGGCCGGCAACATGCTAACCAATCCGTCGAAATCGCCCGGGGGTTGGAGTTGCAGGGCTCCGATTCCTGCGCGCAGCCGAGCAACGTTGACCCCAGTGGCTCGGGGCGCAAACCAGGCCAGGCCATCCAGCCGGGCGGAGGTTCTGATTCGCCAAAGCTCGTCGAGCATGTCCGGCATGCTCATGCCATTCAGGAGATGACAAGCCCTTTGCCAATTGGGCGGAGTGTCTTGTTGCAATGAGATTTGGATCTGATTGTGGAAATCGAGGAGTTTCGGATCATCGAGAGAACCCATATTTACACCTCCACAGAAGTGGGCGCGCTCGCAAGCGGGAGCGGCATGATTCTACTCCAGAATTGTGACAGGGAGGAAGGTTCCGTATCAGGGAAGTGGCGGAGGGTTTGGTGGACATGGCAGAATCCGCTGGCGCGCTATAGTCCAGACAAGTTTTGCTTGTTCTGCGCATGCAGCACTCGCGCCATGCTGTTGAGGTTGATTCCATTGATGGACGTGTTGACCATCAGTCCATAGGAGAGTCCGGCTGACAGCACTCCGCCTCCGCAGTAGTGATGAACGTAATCACCATTGATTTCTCCCTGGGCCAGAGCAGTCGGATCAGAAGCGAGCTTGTTGTGCACCCACTCATGAAAAATCAGCTTGGCCAGAACGTTGCCCCGTTTATCGTCCGT
>QIAK01000607.1:1431-7151 GCA_003225515.1 Acidobacteriota bacterium
AATGAAACTTCCATAGGTGAGGTAAACCAGCAGGTCCTGATCGCCGACCTCGCCGGCGGTGGGATGTATCTTGTAGGTCGCGTTGCTAAACTTGCGTGGGGGCATCATGCAGATGCGGTCGAAATAACCTTTGAGTTGCTTGCCGGCGTCCTCGAGCACCACAGGCGGCACATCCACCTTGGGCCGGACCGCGAGAAACAGTTTGAAAGTTGGCATGAAACGGTCGACCTCTTCTCTGTGGCTTCGGCCAGTCGATGACTGAGGCGAATTTCAAAAAAGGAGAAAAGTATATACCCTGCGTCCAGCCTCGCGATGTGGTTGCCCGATTCACGGCCGGGCTGTAGCCTTGCCACTCAAGAATTCTCTGACGAGGTCAATGGATGATAAGACTCCGCGCGTGTCTTCTGCTGAGTGCTATTTGCGTACTATGTCCGCTGCTGTGGGCGCAGGAGCGCCCTATTGCAAAGCCGGAGAACATCGCAATCCGCGCTGCCCATATGATCGACGGGAAGAGCGACACTCCCATCAACAATGCAGTGATTCTGGTGGAGCACGGCAGAATCAAGGCAGCGGGTTCGGCATTGGCCATTCCCGCCGACGCTACCGTGATTGATCTCGGCAATCTCACATTGCTACCTGGCCTGATTGACGTGCACACGCACCTTCTTACAGAAATGGATGGTACTAACTTGTCGATGCAAGATGTTGAGATGCTCAAGATGGTGGCGACTCGAAGCACCGCGGAACGCGCCCTGCTCGGAGCCAAGCTGGGCAGGGAGGAGTTAGAGGCGGTAATTCCGGGGTGAATGGAGACGTCGCCTTACGGGAGGCCATCAATCGAGGATGGCTTACGGGACCTCGCATTATTGCGGCGACCCGGGCCCTGGCCGCTCCGGGCGGCCAGTTTGGACATCTGACGCCGGAAGCGCAGAAAATTATTGAACAGGAATACGTGATCCTGAACGGCCCGGAGAGCGCGCGGCAAGCGGTTCGCCAGGCACTCTACGATGGCGCGAACTGCATCAAGGTGATCGACAATGGAAGTCCGGCCACTGTGAGCCTGAATGAGAAGAAGGCCATCGTCGATGAAGCCCACACTGCCGGGGTGAAGGTCGCTGCCCATGCAATCGGGGACAAGGCTACGCGCATTGCGGCGGAGGCTGGAGTCGATTCCATTGAACATGCCTACGTGATCTCCGATGACACTTTGAAGATGATGGCCCAGAAGCACATCTTTCTGGTTCCTACGGATGGCACTTTGCAGGAATTTATGGAGATGATATTCGGCCATCGTCAGCCCACTGCTGAAGAGCGTAAGGAACAAGAGGAAGGTTTCAAGCCTTATGTAACCGGCAATCGCGACCGGTTGCAGCGCGCCCGAAAACTAGGGGTGCCGATCGCGGCCGGTTCCGACATGTACTTGACCATGCCCGATGAAGACCGCGGGCAAGCCAGCCTCGATGTTTTTGACGCTTACATCGATGAAGGGATGACGCCCATTGAGATCATCCATGCGGCCACGAGCAACGCTGCGGAATTGCTGGGATGGCAGGCCAAGATCGGAACCCTCGAATCCGGAAAATATGCCGACATTATCGCGGTGCCGGGAGATCCTCTCAAAGATGCGACCGCACTGAAACACGCCAAGTTTGTGATGAAAGGTGGAGTCGTGATCAAGAATGAAAAATGACGGCGAAGCCGATGGCTGCATGCCCCCCCCCGCATGCTGTCTGCCACAGGATATAATTCCCCGCACTTATGCCGGTGGTACAGAACGAGCCAACGTCCCTGAGAAGTTCGAGGTTGAGGTCTTCGCTGGCGATTCGAATCGCTGTGACGGCGGTCGCGCTGGCGATCTGGTTTTGGACGCAGTCTCTCATCGGCGCACGCGGTGCGCCGGCCACGGCAATTGCCGACCGGATCCATTCGATAACAGCTCCCGCGAACCTTTATCTGCATCAGCATCCGGGGACGGCAAACGCATTGCTCATCGTCAGCTCCGGGATCATTGACCTGTTGGGAATTTATCTTCTTGGGATGTGGATCTTCCGGGGCAAGGTGCGGCCTTTTCTCGGATTGGTCATTGTGCTCGGATTGCGTCAGATCATGCAGGCCTGTATCGCGCTTCCTGCTCCGCCCGATGCAATCTGGCATAATCCGGGGTTTCCGTCGTTACTCGTAACCTACGGCGTGGCCTATGACTATTTCTTTTCCGGGCACACCGCGATTGCGGTGGTCGGCGCGACGGAACTGGTGCGCCTGGGAAAACGCTGGCTTACCGCCGCAGCAGTTGGCATAGTGCTATTCGAAGCGGCGACGGTGCTCATCCTGCGTGCCCACTACACCATGGATGTGTTTACCGGTTTGATCACTGGGCTCTACGCAGCCTATCTGGCGGAAAAATTCGGCAGCACTGCGGCACAGCCGTATAATCGCTAAGTCGCGTGGTGGATATGCCCAGCCGAGCACAGTTATTCGTGCCATTTTGTCTTCGCCTTAACTCTCTCATTCACAGTTGCATAATTCCGGTGACGTCACCCGCGGCGGTGAGTTCTATCACTGCGGCTTTCTTCTGGAAAGAGAACAATAAAACACGGCATTATGTTCATGTTTCACCTATGGAGGTAGCACTATGACGCTCATGACCCAGTCCGGAATCAAAGCGCCCGGGGATTACATTGAACAAACCATGATGAGTGTGAAGGCAAAGAATCCCGCGGAGCCCGAGTTTCATCAGGCGGTGGCGGAAGTTTTTGATTCTCTGCGCTTGGTACTTGGCAAGCATCCTGAATATCAATCCGCACGGTTGCTGGAAAGAATTGTCGAGCCCGAGCGCGTCATTATGTTTCGCGTGCCCTGGTTCGACGACCTGGGCAATATTCAAGTGAACCGGGGTTTCCGCATTGAGATGAATAGCGCCATCGGACCCTACAAAGGCGGACTCCGCTTCCATCCCTCGGTGAATCTCGGAATCCTCAAGTTCCTCGCATTCGAACAAGTCTTCAAGAACTTGCTCACTACACTGCCCATGGGCGGCGGCAAGGGAGGATCGGATTTTGATCCCAAGGGCAAGAGTGATAACGAAGTGATGCGTTTCTGCCAGAGCTTCATGACCGAACTGCAGCGGCACATTGGACCGGATACCGACGTCCCGGCCGGCGACATTGGCGTGGGTGGGCGGGAGATCGGTTTCCTGTTTGGTCAATACAAGCGGCTACGCAATGAATTTACCGGCGTGCTGACCGGCAAAGGGCTGGGCTGGGGCGGTTCGCTGATTCGTCCTGAAGCCACCGGCTACGGCTGCGTCTACTTCGCCTCCGAAATGCTGAAGAGCAGGAAAAATTCGCTCGAAGGCAAGCTCTGCCTGGTCTCGGGCAGCGGCAACGTTTCGCAATACACGGTGGAGAAGCTGCTCGACCTCGGCGCCAAGCCGATCACGGTATCGGACTCGAATGGCGTGATTTACGATCCGGATGGCATTGACCGCGAGAAGCTGGCTTTCATCATCGAACTGAAGAACGTGAAGCGCGGACGCATTCGCGACTATGCGGATCATCATAAGAAAGCTATCTTCATGCCCACCGACATCAAGCTGGAGCACAATCCGCTGTGGAACATCAAGGCGGACTGCGCGTTCCCCAGCGCCACGCAAAACGAAATCACCGCGAAAGATGCGGCAAATCTGTTGAAGAACGGCATCAAGCTTGTTGCCGAAGGTGCGAATATGCCCAGCACGCTCGACGCTACCAACCTGTTCCTCGACGCCAAGATCCTGTACGGACCGGCTAAGGCGGCCAATGCGGGGGCCGTGGCGCCCTCCGGCCTCGAAATGGCCCAGAACAGCGCACGGCTGAGCTGGACCCGCGAGGAAGTGGACGACCGCCTGCACAAGATCATGATCGCCATCCACCGGAACTGCTTCGAAACGGCCGAGAAGTATGGCACGCCCGGCAACCTGGTGAACGGCGCCAACATCGGCGGCTTCCTGAAGGTGGCCAACGCGATGCTGGATCAGGGCTTGGTATAAGTATCGTGGGNNNNGATTGTCATCACCAAGATATCTGTATCGTTGATCTTGACTGGACCTTTTTCTCCATGCAGGTACCAACGGAAGCTGCTCCAAGGTCTCGCAACTTCGGCGAAACCTGGGGCACCCACTTCTTTTTTGGGATCCCAACTCTAGGATCGCTTTGTCGGTTTCAACGTTAGCATCTCTGATCTACACGAGTATGATTAGCTGCTGACAGCGAGTCGTCCCCATGTCCTCGATTCGGATTACTGCCCCGATCCTCGATGCTGAAGAGCGGTTTGAAGGTTTCGAGAACCTGATGCCGTTCAAGGTCCAGAATATCCTTCTGGTCTCTAGCCTTTACGATTCCTTCATCCTGCGCGAAGACGGGCGGCTCAACGAACTTCTGATTGACGAATCGCTGGAGCTTAATCTGCAGCAGATTCCTGGCATCACACACGTTTCCAGCTGCGCCGAAGCCCTTGATTTGGCGAAGTCGAATCCGCAATTCAATTTGATTGTCACGAACCTTGTGGTCGGAGACATGACCGCCGCGCAACTGGCGCACGAAGTCCGCGGCGCCGGCCTGGATGTGCCGGTGGTTGTGCTGGCCTACGATTATCGCGAGATCAAGAATTTCATCGCGCGCAATTCCGTGACTGACATCGAGCGCATCTTTCTGTGGCAGGGCAACGCGCGCATCCTGATTGCGATCGTCAAGTACGTTGAGGACAAGCGCAACGTGCTGCACGATACCCGCGCCATGGGCGTTCCGCTGCTGCTGGTGGTCGAAGATAACATCCGCTACTACTCATCATTTCTGCCGGTGATCTATACCGAGTTGATCAAGCAATCGCGGCGCGTGATTCAGGAGGGCATCAACGTCGCTCACAAATTGGTCCGCATGCAGGCGCGCCCGAAGATTCTGCTCTGTTCGAACTTTGAAGAAGCGTCGCAGCTGGTGCAGCAGTTCCGCGATTATATTTTCGGGGTGGTGTCAGACGTCGAGTTTCCCTGGGAAGGCAAGCTGAGCCCGGAAGCTGGGTTCGAACTCGCGCGCATGGTGCGAAGCCTGACGCCGGACGTTCCGGTTGTGCTGCAGACCAGTCGCACCGAATTTCGCCCGCGGGCTCACGCCGAAGGCTATTCGTTTCTGCGCAAGCGCTCGCCCACGCTGCTCAAAGACCTGCGGCGCATTCGGAGACTTCGTTTTCCGAATGCCCGACCAGAGCGAAGTGGGACGCGCGAAGGATCTAAACGAACTAGAAGAGAAGCTGCAGAGCGTACCGGCTGAAAGCCTGATGTATCACGCGCAAAGCAATCATTTTTCGCATTGGCTGATGGCGCGCACCGAATTTGCGCTGGCGGCCAAGCTGCGGCCGCGCCGGGTCTCGGACTTCAACGGTCCGGAGCATTTGCGTCATGACCTGATCGAATCGATCAACGACTACCGTCGCGAGCAGAACGAAGTGCTGATCGGCGACTTCAAGCCGGAGATTTTCAAGCCCTCGCAATCCAGCTTTCTGCGAATCGGTTCGGGATCGCTGGGCGGCAAAGCTCGCGGTCTGGCCTTTGTCCGTCATCTATTGCGCACCGGGCGCATCGCTAAACGGTTCCCTGGGGTGCGCATCACGGTTCCTCCGGCCGTCGTGATTGCAACTGACATGTTCGATCAGTTCCTGGCCGAGAATAATCTCAGTGATTTCGCTCT
>QIAK01000608.1:0-458 GCA_003225515.1 Acidobacteriota bacterium
ATGGGAATAATGTTGCGCAGTTTCCTGCGAGCGATGTTGTGGGGGCGGTGGCGGGAGTGGGGAATGTGTCATCCGGACTTGCGCCGGTGGTGAGGAACTTCAATACACACCCGGCGCGTTTTTCGTTCACGGTGGACGATGTGGGATCGTCAGCGGGAACGGAGGACTATGTGAATTCTTTGCTGCCGATATTCAGCTCGCGAGGGTTGAAATTGAATGCGGCAGTGGTGCCGTCGTATGCAGTGGATTGGGACAGCGTGAACAACTGGTATGGGGCGGGACATGAGATCGATTCGCACTCGTGGTCGCATCAGTATTACACGACGAATACGAATCCGCAGGCGGCGACGCCTTATCCGAATGCGCCGGCGCTGGACTTGCGGTACACGGGAAGCGGCACGGCAGCGACAGTGACGATTGCGGGGAACGTGCTATCGACGAGCGTGACGGGCGCGGCT
>QIAK01000608.1:546-1092 GCA_003225515.1 Acidobacteriota bacterium
TTATTCGGTTGGTTATGACACGAGCGGGCCGCTGGTTCGACCTAATACCCATAGCAAGAATCTGCTGAACGTGGCGAATCAAGATATCAAGAACTCGACTGCGGTTCTGGTTTACGACCAGACGAAACTGGTGCCGGATGAGATGGTCAAGTCAAAGACAGAGATTGAAGCGAATGTGCCTGGGCTGACTGAGAGATTCTTCGTTTACCCGGACGGCATAGAAGATCCAACTACGGAAGCGGATGCCATTGCGGCGGGGTATACAGCGGCGCGGGGAAGCCTGGCGATGAAGGGACAGGACAACATCACGGCGAGCGCGAATTCGGTGTATTCGAATGGGGTGAATGTGCAGAACATCACGAGCCTGGGCGCAATCCAGATCCATGGACGGGCGCAGGGGCAAATTGATGAGATGGCAGCGAACCTGGTATTTCGTGCCTCGACGTGGGGGGCTCCGTACGGATTCTTTACTCATTTCAATTCCCGAGGAGACGACGCGCCGGATGTGACCAATGGTGAACTGGGCATATTTCTTGATTCGGTCAC
>QIAK01000608.1:1106-2766 GCA_003225515.1 Acidobacteriota bacterium
GGCGGGCGCGATCACATCAGGTACGAACTTCAGCGGCGCGACACGGTGGATTCAGAATCCCAGCGCGGATGGGGCGGATCTGGGAGTGGCGACAGCCGGGTCTCCGACGGTGGGGGCAGGAATGGCGACGGAGTATCCGATTGACATCAATGGAAGGGATCGGACTCTGCTGAAGAGCTGGGATATTGGGGCGAGCGCCTACATTTCTCAAAGATATGGAAGCGGCGGGGGAAGCGGTCAGTGGGCGATTCGGTAGCGCATTCAGTGCTGGACAAGTTCTGCCAGTGAAAATCCTCACCTTCTCTCTATTGGGAGAAGAGGTGGGCATCCTACTTAAATTTTTTCTTACATCTTGAGGACCTGATGATGAAGAGTTTAGTTCTCATCGTTGCGCTGACGTGTGTCTTGCCCACGGCGAGCATGGCGCAGCGGTATACGGTTTACGGCAAGGCTGGGGTATCGGGACCCTACACGAGAATTGGACTGGGGCAAGGGCTTTCCGGCCCAGTGTGCGGGCCGCCGAACTTTAATTGCTCGAGTCAGTCTTCTGCGGTGGCGAGCGTACCCACCTTACCTACAATGGCGGCGATCAATTCGACAGGGTACGCCTATTCTTCACCGACCGATTTCTTTTATCCCTCAAGCGGTAAAGGGAATTGCTACACCGCCTTGTCTGACTCCACGCAGCGCGGCGGGGTTTCACTTCATGCCAGCTTGAGCGGTGGTGGCGGCAACCTGACGTCCGATATCAACGGTTTATACCGCGCCGGCACAGATGAGAATGGGTCTTTATTTTATTACCACGTTCACTATGACGTGAACGGCTGTATGCAGATGGATTCGGATATGAGCAAGACCTCGCCATCGGGCGGGACGGGGGCGGGATTCTCCTTCTCTCGCGTGACGGCTGGCAGAGTCTACAAGGTTTCCCCGAAAGACGGCACCCATACAGGACTTTACCAAGAAGACTTGAGCGGGACGAGCACGATTACAGTCACCCGAACGCTGCTGTTCGACTACAACAATTGTCCGGGTGTCGATGGAACACTCACGACCCAGGGCGGCAACGGCAACCTCAACGTGGATTACCTTGACCGCTTCTACTCGACCAGTCTGAATTTCCCGCCCGCCACTAACGGGCAGGATGGAGCGCATTGGGTTTTCGTGTGGGATCGCACTACGAATAGTTGTGCGACCTACTACACCGGAGTGGTTCAGAACACAGAGAATCCTGCGAATGGCAATATCTGGACGTGGTGTACCGGGAACTGTTCGCAGCACGGCTCAAACCCCGCGCCGCTCGCGCTGAATACGCAGTGCGATCCATTGGGCTACGGAGTCCATAACACCATTGGAATCACGAACGGCTTGTACATGAACATCTCCGGCAAGTGCATCAATGGAGCAGCCGGTCAGACCACGGTGTGGCGCTACGGGCAGAATGAACTGCGGTCATGTCATACAGCCCTGAATAACTGCGGAGGACACGGCGCGAACGGGTTCAGCACATTCTGGCAAGTAAATAACAACATCTCCCACCGTAGCGTTACAGACCTCACCACCTGGAACGTAATCCATGCCCTGCCTCCCAACGGAATAGACCAACACGGAGGGACGCAGTGGATTGGTGCAGCCAATGACACGAATCCGTGGCTTACAT
>QIAK01000328.1:0-2543 GCA_003225515.1 Acidobacteriota bacterium
GTGTGCTTGACGAGGTCGACCGTGAAGGTCTCGATCATATTGGCTATTGGAGACAAGATCCCGGGTGCGTAGTGGCCAGCGAGGTAAGTCCCCACGATTTGGTTCGCGGTGACCTGCACCCGCAGGAACCCGTAATCGATATTGTCATAGCGTTCCAAGGTAAGGCCCCCGCCCAGCGGCAATGGGCGCGTGGGATCGGGATAGGCGCCGCCAACTTTCTGCATTGGACCCAGCCTGGTATATCCCCCAGCGCCGGCAACGATGTAAGGAATCTGAAGCTGACCTTTCGGACCTTGCACCACATTGGTGAAGCGCTGGTAATTGTGTACGTGCCCCGAGAGCACCAGGTCAGGGTAGCGCCCGGTTGCTTGAAAACTCGCAGTAAGAATCTGATCGACCTTGCTGCTGCCAGTGTGCTCGGAGTCGCCGGAGAGCGGCGGATGGTGAACGGTGACGATCAGCGCCTTCTTTGTGTCAGCGGCGGTGAGTTCTGCGCGGAACCAGTCGATCTGATCCTGATGAATATCGCCTTCGAATTCACCGACATTGGAGAACAGCCCGATGATGGTCGCAAAGGGTGTGATGAAGGTCCAATAGACGTTGGGTAGATCCATCTGGGTTCTGCCCGTGGCAATCTTTCTGGCGCCTATCTGGCCGGGATCCTTGGCCATGAAATTCTGCACCCAACCGTCCAGCGGAGACTTGTTGGGATCCCCGGGGCCGTCGGAGGGATCGTCGGGCTGGCAATCGTGGTTGCCGGGAATGGCCACGATGAATCCAGGGTAGTCTTTGTAGGTGGCGTAAAAATTGTCAGGGTACTTGATGATGTCGCCGGCAAAATAAACCACGTCTCCGAGGTGGTAAAGGAAGGCGGGTTTCTGGTTGTCGGGCAAAGTTTCCGCATCGTGGGTCATCATCTCTGAGACGAAGTCCTGCTCCTGTCCGCGGTAGTCGCCGGAATCGCCCACAGTGTGAAAGACGAGAACACCGCTGTCGGTGATGCGCTTGACATCCTCCGGCGGCAGCAACTCGGATAAGTCAAAGCGGAATGGGGCTGGGCCATTTGGTGGTGGCAGAGGTTGGAAGGGATAACTCGGACGCTGAACGCGCGCTCCTTTTACCACGAGTTTGGGCCCCGAGATGGGAGGCAGATGGCTCTGCCTTTTGCGCACGCCCATGCCGGTGCTGAAAGAAAGCAGTGGACTCATGTTCTTCTCCTTGAGGTGTCTGGTTAGTGCGCCCCGTCCGCGGCACACGGGATGTATGCCGGGCGCAGTTTATGTCACCCAATCCGCACGTTTGATTCGGAGTTGCAGGGCCTGAAAGATCACCCGAGGGGAAGTTGCGCAAAGAGTATCTTAAGGACTTATTTTGTCAAGGGGATTTCGCGGGTGGTGGTGCTGAATTTCTAGCGGCATCTTTTTGGATGGGGTCATCTTGAGCGTAGCCGTTCTTCAGGCGGAGGGAAGGATATCCCGCTGGAATGCTGCGTGCCACGGGAGATCCCTCGGCCCGCTGGAAAAAACGCGGGCGTTTCGGGATGACGTCTGGTGAGATTTGGATTTCAAAATGAGCCACTGCCCGTGCGGGAAAGATGCAGGCGGCTGCTGTGGTTTAGAATAAGTGCATGTCCCGCGAACTTAATTTTGGACCCTACGTTGACGTCGAGAACGGAACCCGTACCGTCAGGGATCTTACGTTTGGCAATCCCACGCCTGAAGGTGTCAATCTTTTCAGCCTCGACGCGGCGGTCAACTGGGTGCGCAAGAATTCGATCTGGCCGATGACGTTTGGGCTGGCATGCTGCGCGATTGAAATGATGTCGATGGGCGCGTCGCGCTTCGATATTGCGCGTTTTGGCGCCGAAGTATTTCGTCCGTCACCGCGGCAAAGCGATCTGATGATCGTTGCCGGCCGCGTGTCCAATAAGATGGCGCCGGTTATCCGGGAATTGTGGGAGCAGATGCCGGAGCCGAAGTGGGTGATCTCGATGGGAGCGTGCGCAACATCCGGCGGCGTATTCCAGAACTATGCGCTGGTGCAGAGCGTGAATCAAGTGATTCCAGTCGACGTATACGTGCCGGGCTGTCCACCGCGGCCCGAGCAACTCATCTACGCCATCACGCTTTTGCAGGAAAAAATCCAGCAAGAACGCGGCACGATCAAGAAGGCGCTCAACCTCGTTTGAACATCCTGGTTTGATCACGGAAGCTTGAATACGATAGTGATTCTCTTCTGCACGCTAACCGGGCTCCCGTTGAGGCGGGACGGACTGTAGCGCCATTGCTTCACCGCCGCGCTGGCGGCGCCGGCCAGCAGCGACTCGCCACTAACCACCTTCACATCGCGGACCGATCCATCGTCGGCGATTGTGGCCTCGAGCACAACCGAGCCGGCCAGCTTTTGAATTCTTGCCTCCGGCGGATATTGTGGTTCCACTTTTCGAATCAAGTTAGCTTCCGTCATGCCGGTGGAGACTCGTGCCGCAAGTGACGGCATTTCGGCTGGCGCTGAACTGAAGCCGGTCACTTCGCTTGAATTCG
>QIAK01000328.1:2607-8346 GCA_003225515.1 Acidobacteriota bacterium
TGCGGAATGCGGTCCGCCGGTTGAGGGTTCGAGGTCGGCGGCGTTTTGCAGAACGTTCTTGCTTCGTACGCGGGCGCTAAAGCGGCTGGAGCCGCCATTCTCCGGCCTTGGAGGTACGACATGGGGCGCAGCCGGTGAGGTTTCAGTCGAGGCATGAACTCGCGGGACGGCTGACTCGCTGGCGGCGATCTCTGAAGGTTCACGCCAACCCAGCCATCCCACCATTGAGATGACCAGCAGAGTGGCAGTAATCGCAACTGGAATCCAATAGCGCCGGCGGGAGTTCCGGGCATAAAACTTTGTGATCACCTCAACTATTCCAAGCGGAACAAGGGGCGAGTGCCGATTCACGGTTGGAGTCACTCGATCTGTCGACGGCGCCTGAGAGAGACCCTCGCGATCATGGGCCGCCTCGGCGATCTCGGCAAACGCTTTTAAACAGTCAATCTGTTCAGCGCCGAAGGCGTAAGGGCGGTTCGAGAAAGCTTCCAGAACGCCGGCTATTCTGAGTGTGCCGTGCACGGGTACAACCACCATGGACCGGAGTGAGAGGGCGCGACATGCCGCCGCATCGACGCGAGTATCGGTATTGGCATCGTTGCAGACGAGCACCTGGGCCCGGCGCAAGCACTCACCCGAGATGCCTGAATCCAAATTGAAGGTAGCGCCAAGGTCGGGAGCGATATCGCCGCTGCGGGCGCGACAAACGAAGGCTCCGCCGCTTCGCAAGGCGAGCGCTATTCCATCGGCGCCAGTCTGGGTGCGGGCCGCATCGGTTGTGGCTTGCAGAACCGAGTCGATCGACGATGTGCCCCTGGCGAGAGCCTGGCGTAGAGCGTCAACCAGCCTTGCCGAATCGGAAGGTCCCATGGAGGAGGAACGTTCGAGTGAAAAAGGCGGCGCGGCCGCGCGGCTCGCTCTGCTTGAATCGGATGGATTGGGAGTCGGCGAAGAATCCATGGCACGGCCCGTAACAATCAGGATTGGCCAGTGACGAAGTCGTCGCGGTCGCTGTGCTGGGACGCGAGTGTGACGAGTTTGTTCCAAAAGAATGACGCTGTCAATCCCCAAAGGGGCTTCCTGGTAAACCCCGCGCCCAGAGCCATTTCAGCGTTTTTTGCGGGGGCTTGCCTCAGTTTGTAAAACGGTTGTCGATACAGTGTTCGGGGGATTGTTGTGGGGGCTATAATGGCGCAAAGTCGGCTCTGTGGGGTTGTTTATGGAACGCCTTTATCCGCGTCTTGTGTATTTCTTGTTTTTCCCCGTTCTTCTTCCGGCCATTCTTGTGAGTGGACAGAACAGCACTCCGGCGCCATCGAGCGACACTGCGGCGGTTCCGCAGACGGTCAGCCAGCCCCAGCCGACGCAGTCTCAGCCAGCATCGCAAACTTCCGAACCGCCCATTCCCGCCAATGCTCCGAAAATGTCGAAGCAGACGCGGCTGGAGATTATCCGCGATTTCGAGACTCAGATTGTTTACGCCCGGACATTCTTTCCCATGGGTGCGAAGGGGGTGAAACTGAAAAATGGCGTGGCGTCGCCTAATGGACAGGAGTTACGGCAAGCACTGGCGTTGTGGGGACCGGCGGTGAAGCCGGGGGATCCGGCGCATCTTTCGTATGTCCAAATTAAAGACGACCATATTCACTTCGACATCAACGGCGGGCCCGTTCATCGCAGTAAGTGGTATGAGCACATCCAGATATCGGGCTCGAATAACACTCCGGTTCCATTGACGAATGCATCGCCGCCCAACCCGCATGGCACTTATCTGGATATTTACTTCGATAAATATGTTCCGGAGATGACGGCGCGGCAGCTGCGGGACCTGCTCTATCCCGTGCTCGACTTTAAAGCGAGAAGCAGGGAAGAGGCGTACCTCGACACGGTGCCGCCAAAGGTGAAGACGGCAATTCAGGCGCACCAGGTGCTGGTTGGAATGGACACGGAAATGGTGGTGCACTCGCGCGGCAAGTCGCCGAAAAAAGTCCGCGAGAAAGACGGCGACACGGAGTATGAAGAATGGATTTACGGGGAGCCGCCGCAGGACGTGGACTTCGTCCGCATTGTGGGGGATGAAGTGGTGCGCGTCGAAACCATGAAAGTTGGTGGTCAGAAAATTGTGCGCACTGAGAAGGAAGTGATTCTCGAAAAGTCGGACAAAGATACCGAGGCCAAACGAGAAGAGCGTCCGGCGAATGCTCCCAGCCTGCGCCGTCCGGGAGAAGATTCAGAGAATGCACCAAAGCCGACGGATGGAATATCGCCGGTGCCTATTTCCGTGCCGAATACGCCGCAGCCGCCGGGAAACCCGGGGCCGGGAGATATTGTAGCCGGGCGCAAGTAGCTCTACGTAAAAATCGATCCGGGCGTCATTGCTGGCGTAACGCTTACTTCAGAGCGACGGTGCCCACATCCGCAAAGGAAAATTCCAGTGAAATGTTGGGATATTCCTGTCCGTCTACTTCCACGTAGGGATATACAAAATAATTCAGGGGCTTTCCCGCCTGCGGCGGGTTCAGGCGAAGGTCGCGGCCCATGGTGAACTGCACGCGGTTCACGTCGTGCGATCCGAAAAAATAGTTCCGCTTCTCGGGATGCTTCCAGGCTTCGGAGATGTCGACGGGAATCCATCCTTTGGCGTCGATGTAGAAATCGGACCAGCAATGGTAACCGGCGATCTCGGCGGAGTGCTTGTCGGGCGGCAGCGGAAAGCCGATCTCAAAGCGGGCGGGAATGCCCTGCGAGCGCGCCATCGCAATGAAGAGGGAATGAAAGTCGGTGCAGTTGCCCTTCTTGGCGTCGCAGGCGTAGAGAACGTCGCCGTGTCCCCAGCCGGTGCCGGTCTTGTCGTACTTCATGGTCGAGAAAACGTAATCGTAAATCGCACGGGCCTTGTCGAGCGGCTGCGCTTTTCCCTGCGTGACTTTAACGGCGAGATCGGCGGGCAGGCCGGTGATGGGGACGAGGGCGTCGGGCTGTAAGTCTTCCTGCCGCTCTTGTGTCGTCAGTTCTTTGCTGGTTATCTCTTTGCTGTTCAGGGAGGCGGCGGTCACGTGAGCAGCAGGTGGCAGCGCGACGCGCTCGTGGCGCACTATCTCGTACTCAACGTCGAAATGCAGCTCCGGCTGACTGGTCTTGCTGGTCTCGGCGAAATACATTTCATTGCCGAATCGGGATTCGCGGGCTTTCTTAAGCGGAAGGTCACCTTTGGCAGAAATAACTTTGACCTCCTGATTCGCGTCCGATTGGGCCGAAGGAATCCAGATGCGGACTTTCTTTCCGGCGGGGAGATTCTTCACAGTGAAGGCGTAGTGAAAGGTGAAGTGCCGGGAATCCTGGGCGAATGCGGGAAGAGTCACGGCGAAAAGAAAGACGAAGAGGAAGAGAGAGACGAACACACAGAGCTTGCGCAGCATGGGCGGCATCCTTTGTCGGTATCGCTTATGGAATAACAGGTTTGGGAAACGACACACGGGCGTCTTAGAGGGAACGCCGTCAAGTGAAGCCGCGCTGCGGGATGCGCATGGGAAGAAGATGCCGCAAGCTATACGAGGGATGCGGAATTTTTATACAGATTCTTCTGTGGTCCAGCGCTGAAAAGGACGAGAGCGCCTGCCAGCGCTCATTTTCGAAGCTATTTCTGCCCTTCGGCTGCCGCGTTCAGCACAATCGTCAACGGGTTGGGATGCTCGGGCTGCAAGTAGCGGTTTACGAGAAACTGCTTTCCATCGCGGGTCACGTCGTAGGTGAACAGGTCGGTTGAAGAAACGCTGGCGCGGCCGCGAACAGTAAACAGAGCTATGGGAATTCCGCTGGAGAACGTGCCTTCCGTGCCCACGGTGGCCGCCATCATCATTCCGGAAGCCGCGATATAGAAAAGTTCTTTGCCATCGCCGCGCCACCTGGGCTCGTTGCCGCCGCCGCGTGAGACTTGCCACTTTCCTGCTGCCGCTGGAAAAGTTGTGACATAGACTTCCCAATCGCCGGACTCGTTCGAGGCATAGGCTGCCCATTTTCCATCCGGAGAGATTTGTCCGTTCATCTGCGATGCTTTGGTTGCGGCGAAGGGAACCGGCTCACCTCCTGCAGCGGGTACCAGAACCAACCCGGTAGGATGATCCCCGACGTGATTCTCATTAAATTTGGTGCATAAGATCTGCTTGTCATCCAACGTCCATGAATTAGGCACGATGTCCGCAGAAATTGCCGACGTTAACAGCGTTTTTTCCGGCTCGAGGCCCGACGCTGCTTTTGACATGAGCCGAACATGTTCCGCCACGGTGCGGTAGGCAATTGTCTTTGCGTCGTGCGACCACACTGCGCCAACCGCCTCAGTAGAGTCGAAGGTGAATCGAGTGTTCGAGCCGCCTTGGAGACTCTCCAGCCACACATCAACATTGTTGGCCTTCGAATCGGCGACGTCCACGGCCACTCTCTTACCATCCGGAGACAGAACGGGATTCGACAATGTCCCGGGCTGTCCTACGCGCCCCAGTTCTTTCCCTGAACGATCGACCAAAGTAAGTGATGAGAGTGTTGTCTCGGTGCTGGTTGAATAGATCAGGTTCCCGTTAGCGGAGGCGGAGAATGCGCCCCAGATGATGGCTGGCTGATATCCCACGAATTCGGCCACCACTCGAGGTTCACCGGTAACTGTGCCCTTCGCCAAATCGAAAACAGAGGCGACCAGACGCCGTTTCTCGTCGGCATAGAAGAGCTCGCGGCCTGCAAAGGCGACATTCGAATGCGAGGGTACGACCAGCGTCTTCTGCTTTGCATCCAGGGAACTTTCGTAAATACCCGTGATGCGGTCATTGGACACGTTCATAAAATTTCCGGCCCAGAATAAGAAATGGTTGCCATCGGGAAGAAACACCGGCCAACGGTGGGATTGCTCATTCTTTTCGAAGAGAGAGGGGTTCAGCGGCGCGTTCCCGCTGCCGTCGGGATTGACGCGCCACATCCCGCCCTGCGGGTCGGGAGTGTAGAGGATGACGTTCTTCGTCCCCCAGGTGCCGCCACGGGCGATGCTGGTGGTTGCAAGAGCCTGTGGCGACCCGCCAGAGGCAACAACTTTAAGAAGTTTGTTCTTGGCGAAGTAAGCGACATACGACGCATCCGGAGACCAGAAGGGATAGGTCGCGCCTTCGGTTCCCGCCAATTCAAGTGCGTTGGATGAGCCAATGCGTTGCACGTAGAGCATGGGCACATCGGTCTTCTCGTCGGGAGAAACGAAGGCCAGCCACTGCCCGTCTGCCGAAAGCGCGGTCTGGCTGACTTGTCCGGGAACCGGGAGCGCAAATTGCATGCGGCGAACGACTGGGGCGCTGCCGCGGGAAAATCCCCATACGAGTGCGAGAACACTGATCAGTGCGAGCGCGGCAAGTGCCCAGCGCTGCGATTGCAAGGTGCGAGGCTGCGGTTTGGCGCGGGCGGCGCCGCTGGCATCGGTGCCTGACAGCGCGCCCAGCGCGAATGCAAGATCTTGTGCGGACTGAAAACGCTGCTCCGGCCGCTTCTCCAGACAGCGGCGCACGATGCGATCGAGCGCCGGCGAAACCAGTTTTGCAGTGTCGGCGAGTTCCGGCGGATCGTCTTTCAGGATTGCCGTCATAGTCTCGGCAGCGGTGTCGCGATGAAATGCGCGCTGGCCCGAGATCATCTCGTAGAGAACGGCGCCGAAGGCAAAAATATCGGTGCGATGATCAATGGCTTCGCCGCGCACCTGCTCGGGAG
>QIAK01000329.1:0-5481 GCA_003225515.1 Acidobacteriota bacterium
GAATCGATCCGCCCTGCAGTTGCGCCTGCGCCGTCTCCGTCATGATCGAGGCGAGGGTTTTCTCCGCCTGTAATTTTTTCTCCAGCGCTGCAGTGCTGACTTTCACGCGCGGATCCATCTTAACCATCACCGTCGCATTCAAAGTTTTTGCCTCGACCGTGAGCCGCACAGTATATGTCCCAGGCAGCACCGTTGGTCCTAGCGGATAACGCGGCGTGTCATGCGGGATTGCCGCGATGGGATATTCATGCCGCGTCGCAGCCGGCGGCGCATAGTGCAGATCCCAGACGAACCGGTGCATGCCCTCCGCCGTCGACAGTTGCCGGGGCTTGCGCACCCAGTACAGCGGGATCAGCTGCTTCTGTAATTCTTCTTCGGTGGTGTCCGGTTTATCGCTGCTTGAATAACGCCGGACTAGTTGGCCCTGCGCATCCGTGATTTCAAGCGTCACCGCCTGCTGAGCGCCGGAAGGCAAGTAATAGTCAATGATCACGCCATCCGGCGGATTCGCTGCCGCTGGTTCATCCGGCGGAAGCGGTGTGTCGGTGTTCGTATCCCGCTGCACACGATATGCCTGAGCCGGGGCGAACAGATGAACTGAATTCGCAATTCCCGCCGCCGCCTCGCGCAAGGGCGCGATATCGTCGAGAATCCAAAACGCGCGGCCATGCGTCGCCACAATCAAATCATTGTCATGAATCCACAGATCGCGCATCGACGTATGCGGCAGATTCAGTTGCAGCGATTGCCAGTGATCGCCATCATCAAACGACACCCACACTGCGTTTTCTGTTCCGGCAAACAGCAGGCCTTTACGCACCGTATCTTCGCGCACTGTATCCACGGGTCCGAAATCGGGCAGGCCCGCCGTGATCAGTTTCCAGCTCTTCCCGCCGTCGTGCGTGCGATAGATATAAGGACGAACGTCGTTGATGCGGAACCGGCTCACCGAAGCGTATGCGGTTTGCTCATCGAAATGTGACGCGCAGATTTGCGTCACCTTGCTCCACGCCGTGAGTTCCTTGGGAGTGATGTTGTTCCAATTCTTTCCCCCATCCCGTGTGTTCCAGAGCTGTCCATCGTCGGTTCCCGCCCACAAGGTATCCAGAGTCTTGAACGAAGGCGCTAAAGCATAAATAACGCCACGCTGTTTCTCCGCTCCTTTCGGCGCCATTGTCCCCACGCTGCTCGGCACGCCTGGATTTTCCCGCGTCAAATCTGGACTAATCGTTTCCCATGAATTTCCGCCGTTCGTGGTCTTGAACAGCACATTGCTCGCGAAATAAAGCACGTGCGAATCCACGGGCGAGAACATGAGTGGTTCCGTGCGGTCGGTGCGGTACTTGGGATTGCGCAACGGAATCGGCGTGATGTCCTGCACTTGCCCGGTTGACCAATGAAATTTCGAAACCTCCGTCCGGCCCCCGCCATAGACCACGTCGGTGTCGAGCGGGTCAGGCGCGACATATCCGTATTCAATCACTCCGACCGGATGCCAGTCTCGGAAAGTGATCGCGCCGTCGTTGCCGCGGCTGGAAATGCAAACCGAACCGCTTTCCTGCTGCCCGCCGCAAACTTTGTAGGGGAATGAGCTGTCCGTAACCGCGTGATAAAGCTGTGCTGTAGGCTGGTTGTACCACGAACTCCAACTCTCGCCGCCATTCACGGTAATGATCGCGCCCTGATCGCTTACGATCAAGATAATGTTGCCGTTGTTGGGATTGATCCACAAATTCTGATAGTCATCGCCGCCGGGCGCGCCCCTGAATCCTGACCAGGTCTTGCCTCCATCCGTCGATCGCATGGTCACCGTGCTCACCACCGTCACAATGTCCGGATTCTTCGGATCGACCTTCGGAATCGAGAGATCGCCGCCGCCGATACGGCCTGCCGGACGCGGATCATTCGTGATCTGCGCCCACGAGTCGCCGGCGTCCTCGGAACGGTAGACGCCCAGCTTCCCCGTCGCTTCGGAGATCGTCGCGTACAGCCGCCGCGGATTACTGGGCGCGATCGCAACGTAAATCTGCGAGAGATCCTTGGGGAACCCGTTCGTCAGCGGATGCCACGTGCTGCCACCGTCCGACGATTTGAAGAGTCCGCCGCCCGTGCCGTTGACGATGTTGTTGTCCTCCCACGGGCCTTCGCGTGCCTCCCACATCGAGGCGTAAACCACGTCAGGATTCACCGGATCGATCTGCACATCCGAGCCGCCCGTATTTTCATCCTTGAAAATAACTCTCTGCCAGTTCCGGCCACCATCGCTCGATCGATAGATCCCGCGTTCTTCGCTGGGCCCATAGGGATGCCCCAGCACGGCCGCAAAAACGCGATTGGGATCGCGCGGATCGACCGCCAGCGCCGGAATCTGTTGTCCATCGACCAAGCCGAGATGGCTCCACGTCTTTCCTGCGTCGGTCGACTTGTAAATGCCATTGCCGACCGAGAGGTCGGGCCGATGTAGCCCCTCCCCGCTCCCCACATAAATGATATTGGGATCAGAAGGCGCAACCGCAATCGAGCCCACGGACTGCGAGGATTCGTGATCGAAAATCGGATTCCAGGTCCGCCCGTAGTCGTCCGTCTTCCACACGCCGCCATTCACCTGCGCGACGTAGAAAACATTGGGCTGGCTGGGCACGCCTGCGGCAGCGCGGGTGCGCCCGCCGCGAAACGGCCCGATCATGCGCCAGTGCAATTCCTGATAAGCATTTTCGGGAACCTGCGTCGATGCCGCCGTCGCAGACAGAAGTATCACAAAGGACGCCAGCACACGGGCGCCTACATTGGCTCGATTCACTTTCCCCCCTCAACTAACCAACGGCAAGCTAGTAAGAATAAACCAAAAGCGCAGCGCTCGGGGCGAAAGCACCCCACGATAGGAGTCATCCTGAACGGAGCCGTTCTTCAGGGGAAGTGAAGGATCTCCGCGATTGAGCGCAGATCGAGTGTTTTGCCTCTCGGGTTAACCAATTTAACTTGGTGCCCGCCCACCTACGCATTATGATGGGCGTGCCTCCCACATCATGAGCCTTCAAGTTTCGCATCGACCTCGCCCACTCCTCCTTCGCACTGTTCTTCTCGCTCTCTTCCTGG
Organism: Acidobacteriota bacterium; assembly: GCA_003225515.1. GTDB lineage: Bacteria > Acidobacteriota > Terriglobia > Terriglobales > Acidobacteriaceae > Sulfotelmatobacter. Next base: position 3,097 of record QIAK01000329.1, read on the forward strand.
GTACGCTCGCCCACGCCCAGGCTCTTGCCGGGTCCACCACCCCTCCGGCAGATACTGGACTCGATCCCATCCTCACTTACATCTCCTCGGCCTGGGACACGCTCACGCGCTCCATGACGAACTGCGCGAGTTTCGTCGACCCAAAAATAAAAGTGGCTCCCGTATTGTATTTGCCGAAAGACTTTGCTGAGCCGCCAGCCGTGCAGAAGCTGGCCGCGGATTGCAAGGTGCGCGTCGAACATCTTCCCATCGAGATCCATCATCTGGGCGAGCTCGACACCTCCAAATTTCAACCCCAAGGTCTGCTCTATCTCGAAAACAAATATGTGGTGCCGGGCGGCCGCTTCAACGAAATGTATGGCTGGGACAGTTACTTCATCATCCGCGGTCTGCTGCGAGCCGGGCGCGTCGAACTCGCGCGCGGCATGGTCGACAACTTTTTCTTCGAGATCGAGCACTATGGCGCCATGCTCAACGCGAATCGCACTTATTACCTGACGCGTTCGCAGCCGCCCTTCTTCAGTTCCATGTTTGTGGATGTATACAACGCGAGTCCGAGAGACAAGCCCGATTTCGCCTGGCTCCAGCGCGCTTACACGGATCTAAACAAAGATTACGAGATGTGGACGCGCGACCCTCATCTTGCGGGCCAGACCGGGCTCTCGCGCTACTTCGACTTTGGCGACGGCCCGCCAGCCGAAGCCGTGCAGGATGAGTCCGGCTTCTACCGCAAGGTCGCAGGATATTTCTTTCTCCACCCCGGCGAAGCCGACGACTATGTGGTCGAGACGCGCCCCGGAAACGCGCAAGCCGTCGCTGGTTCCTCATATTCGCTGCAGGTTTGCGATGTGCCCCTGACCATGGCTCGCGCGGATTGCGAAAAGGCCCGGCAGTTCAAGCTGAGCGCGGATTATTACAAGGGTGACCGCTCCATGCGCGAGTCCGGCTTCGACGTGAGCTTTCGCTTTGGCGCATTCGGCTCCGCTACCCATCACTTCGCGCCGGTCTGCCTGAACAGCCTGCTGTATAAAACAGAAAAAGATCTTGAGCAGATCAGCCTCTGGCTCGGACATGCCGACGATGTGCAGAAGTGGAACAAGCGCGCCGAAGAGCGCAAGAAACTCATCTCCCGCTATCTCTGGAATGACGAGCAGGGTCTCTTCTTCGATTTCAATTTCCTCATCAAACGCATGTCGAATTATCAGTATGCCTCCACGTTTTATCCGCTGTGGGCAGGACTGGCAACGCCGCAACAGGCCAAGGCCGTAGCCAACAACCTGAAAATTTTCGAGCGGCCCGGCGGTATTCCCATGAGCACGCAGGATACGGGAGCGCAATGGGACCTCCCCTATGGCTGGGGAAATATTGAAATGCTCGTCATCGATGCCCTGCGCCGTTATGGCTACAACGCCGACGCCGATCGCGTCTCCTACGAATTTCTCTCGACGGTCGCCGAGAACTTCCGGCGCGATGGCAACATCCGCGAGAAATACAACGTTGTCACGCGCTCCTCCGAGGCCCATGTCGAACTGGGCTACGAAATGAACGTCGTAGGTTTTGGCTGGACTAACGCAGCATTCCTCGAATTGCTGCATGGACTGCCTAAAGAAATGGTTGAGCGCCTGCAGAAAGAACAGGAACGGCCACTCGCGGCCGCGAAGTAATGCCAGTCAATTCCGTGTTTTTCCACAGTGTTCCTGCGGGAACGTTGCGTGCTCAAGACCCGCGTTGACGGCTCCATTCATCCGCCCTAAGATGAACAATTCCGGCACTCACCGCTGACTAACCCGAGCTGATTCACCCAACATGATCAACCAGACTATTTCGCACTATCGCATCACCGGACAACTGGGCAGCGGCGGGATGGGCGTTGTCTACGAAGCGGAGGACCTCACCCTCGGCCGAAAAGTTGCTCTCAAGTTTTTGCCGCCGCAACTAGCGCGTGACCAGAATGCCCTCGACCGCTTTCTACTCGAAGCGCGTAGCGCCTCGGCATTGAACCATCCCAACATCTGCACCATCTACGCAGTTGAACAATCCGGAGAAGGCTCAGACGCGCAGTCGTTCATCGCCATGGAGTTGCTCGAGGGCCAGAGCCTGGACCAGAAGCTTACGTCCGGTCCGATCGCGATCGGGCCGTTGCTCGACATTGCCACTCAACTCGCCGACGCCCTTGATGCTGCGCATGCCAAAGGCATCATCCATCGCGACATCAAGCCCGCCAATATTTTTCTTACGCCGCGCGGGCAGGTGAAGGTCTTGGATTTCGGCCTGGCCAAACTCACCCGCCCTGACCTGCAGATGACGACCATCGGCGCCACTCAGGATTCGCCCAACCCGCACCTCACCAGTCCGGGATCGACAATGGGCACCATCGCCTACATG